>NZ_RQYW01000002.1 GCF_003932895.1 Leptotrichia sp. OH3620_COT-345
GTCATGAAAAATAATAATACCCCTCCACATAGCTGACTTAATTTTAAAGATACTCCGCGATACACTATCAGCATTCCGTAATATAATGCATTTACTACCCTGCCTATTATACTCCCTCCCTGCTTTGATGCTTCTTTAAATACTTGGGCAAAGGCATCTGAATTGGCATCTGCAAAGGAAACTGCACTCAGTAGCATAAACATTATTAACACAAGCCTGCCTGTACTTAGCAGACTCTTTCTTTTTATTTTCATTCTCCCTCCTTTTTATGCAAAATATATTCTCTAAAAATACTTATCAATTACCCATAATGAAAATTTCCTTTAATTATTTTAATTAATTATACCTTATTCAAAAGGAAAAAGCAATTTTCAAAAAATATGATATTTATTATTATTTCCCTTTATTTTTTAAAGAATTTCTTTCATTTTTCACTAAATTTATATATTTTTTTATATCAAAAATTTTGTAATTTTTTTAGAAGTTAATTGCAATCGATACTCCTACCTGCTTTACTACACTCTGAATGATACTTATACACAAAAAGACTTTAATGGTATTAACAAAATTAAACGGTGTCAATATTACTCCCAATGAAGACTTACCTATCATTTCTATTATCATTGCAAGAACAATAATTACTCCGAAATTCACAAGATACTGTAAAAATCCGCTTATAATTATCTGCAATGTATTCAAAGCTTTTGATTTTGTTATATCATTCATTCCGAATATCATATAAAACAAACCTACTGATGTAGAAATTATGAATGTCAATGAACTTAAAAATATATTAAGTGCAATGTTAAGTAGCGTTATTATAGTCATAAGTCCTGCAAGGGAAGTAATAGGTCTGAATATTACTGCCTGCATTATCACTCTCGATATCGAAAAAAGAAGACCAAATGTTTCCCATGCTTTTTCAAGTACTGAAACATCTCCTGAAAACCATCCTCCTATAACTTTCCATATTGTACTGAAAAATCTGAATAATCCACTTATAGATTCTTTCTGTTTCATAACTCCCGCTCCGAATGTCCCTATGATAAGCGGCATTCCTTTCTTTACAATATGTACTATCAAATCGGAATACGTCACATATTTACCGTTTTCCACGGGGATTTTACTTGCATTTATAAAACTTCCGAAAAGATGTGTTGGCAGTTTATGAAGAAATAAAGGCATTACTACATTTTTCATCAACACGGGATAAAGTGCCACAAAAACAAAATATGGAGCTTTCTGAGCTATCTGCCCTAAAATGCTTTTGATAATTTCTTCTAATGAACCGTGAAGTCCTCCTTTAAAGACCGTCCATAAAACATTTATTGTAATCAGAAACACCATAATAGCCATTATTAAAGTTGAAAATCCCGCCATTCCTTTATTGGCAGTTGAAAAGAAATTCCCCGTCATTCCTGTAATCTCTTTTATTATATTTTCCTGATTAATATTTTCTGTAGCTTCGGCTAAAGGATCCGCAGAAGTAAATCCGTTATACGCCAAATAAACTTGATTTCTCGGCATACTATATGTAGTTATTTTAGGATTCACCGACGGAAGATTCAATATTTTCCCCCTGCTGTATACACTTTTTTTTATGTCCTCCCGTTCGGCTATATTTGTTTCATCATCAATGAAATAAGCTTTACTTATAACAGTTTCAAAAGGTACTACATATGCTGTATTATTTGCATCCGTCATCGGTACAAAAGATTTTACACTTGAACCTTCTTCATACATATTTCCTCCCATTTCGAGCATTTTCAGCTGACCCCCTGTATCCTGATAAACTAATCCAACTGTATCAATAGAACTGTTATTTTTATAGTTCATAATGATAAGATCTCCAGGTCTTAAAGGCATTCCCTGTTTCAGTTGATATTTTGTCATGGCTGCAAAATCTTCCAAATCAAGTTCATTAAAAGCAGCTGTTGATATTCCCGCAATACCGTACATGTATTTTATAAGTCCCGCATGGTCTGTTCCTTCCAGTGCCGTATTTGATTGTTTTTTTTCCGTAGTATATGTATTCCCTGACGAATCTTCGATATCACCCCGTTTTATTTCATATTCATATTCATGTCCGTTATACGTATAATTCTGATTATAGGGAATCTGTCTTTTCCCGTTAAAATTGTTATTAATCTGACTATTCAACGTCTGCTGAATATTTTTTATCTTATTAATTAAATTAAGATGATTTACCACATTTAAATGACAACTTACACTTTTTCTGCCAAAAATTGCCAGATTATAATTGTTCACTATTGTATCGTATGATTTATATGACTGATCCATATTCCCCCGCCGTCCGTAATTAAGTTCTGCCAAAAGTTTTATTTTCATATCTGACAACTGATTTTCACAATTGTCCTGGCTATCCGAAGTTGAAAATGTCATTATATTTATAATAAGAAACAAAATAGTTAAAATTTTTTTCAAGTTTATTCTTCTCCTTTCTTTCAAAAAATTTATATTCCCTTTTTCTGTTCTTTAGTTACTTTTTTCGCTTCTTCATAAACTTTTTTCATTGTTTCTTCTTCAAATTTTTTAAATTCCTCCGCCTGTCTCAACATTTCCTCTTCACTCTTAGGCATATTCTTTCTCACTTCTTCTCTGAACTTGACTATATCCTCATCTGAAATAAACATATTCTGCTCTTTCAGAAGCTCTTTTATTTCTTCATTGGACATTGAAAGTACTTCATTTATACTTTGTTCGTAAGTTTTGACTCCTTCAGGTTTTTCTTCAAACGATTTCATTTCCTCTTCGATTACTTTTCCCTGCTCACTTACAATTTCTCTACTTTCCAGTTCTCTTTTTTCTCCTGTATTTGTAATTCTCACAAAATTTGCATTAAACAGTGAAATAATAATATATATTGCTATTCCGAGTATACCTATAAAAACATATTTTTTCTGCACTATATATTTACCTAAAGTCATTTCTTCTTCCAGTGACAGTATAAAATCCGTAAATTTATTCCTTTTCATTTTTCCTCCTTTATTTATCCTGCTTTCTAAAAAGTCGGTTATAATTCAATTTTTCGGCAAAAGTTCTGAAATCACTTTCTTCAAGTTCTATAATATCTAGTTCCAACATTTCCCTTATTAAATTTTTCAATTCCGTTTCGGGAAGAAATCTGATAGAAAGTCTTTCAAATGCAGGAATGGAGTCTCTTAAATATATCACGGCTTTTTTTCTGAAATCAAAAAGACCGTCGGCCTCCACCTCTCTTAAAATATATTCCTGATTTTTCAGTACAATATCAAAATAACTTTCTATTTCTTTAATGCTATTTTTTATTTTTACATATTTCAGTTCATAAGTTTTTTCTCTGTCAAATATTCCGAATATTTTTTTTCTGATTGTAATTAAAATTTTTCTATTTTCATTTTCAGTTACTTTTATATAACCTTTTATTTTCCTCTTCATTCCATAAATTGTAAATCCTGATTTTTTTAATATAAAAATCATAACTAACATAAGTAAAATCTGTATTATATCTCTAAACATCATTTTTTCCCTTTCCTTAAAATATATTATATTCCTGAAAGTATGTTTTTCATTCTTTGCTCAACTGTTTCAATTCTGTATGTCTCACTATTTACATCGAGATTGTAATGAGTCGTTTCAATATATTCTTCATTTACATAAATATCAAAACTGTTACTGTTCGGAATAAAATTTCTGAGTATTATTTCCTTTCTCTTTTCTTCATTCTCATATCCGAGAACTTTGTTGCCTAGGTTTATTATCCCATCCAGTATAAGCATAATATTTATAAATTTCCCATAATTTTTAAACAACGGACTGCTTATTTTAAGTTCTTTATTAGAATTTATATTAATAAACAGATATTTTATATTCTCTCCTAATATCCTATGGTACTTAAATATGTTAGGCGGCATAACTTCATAATCAAAATCAGTTTCAAAAGGATTTTTCCTGTTTATTTTATATTTCATTTTATATTTATAGTTAAGATATTCTGAATAAGTCACCTTTTTTCTTTCTATTTTCCCTTGTGGGTTAAGAAAAAGCATTTCTCTCTTTATATTACTTTTCCTGAAAATTTTGTACTTGTCTTTTATAATATGTATATCGACCGCATTATATACGATGTTGTCAAGAAAAGAGTTCACATTATTCATATTATTAAAAAAAGCTACTGTAACAAATTTATCACTTTTTTTTTCACCATATTCACCAAGCAAAGGAATGACAAAGTCAAATTTTTCCCAAAGCTCCATAAAAATCTTTATAAACAGAAAGTCTTTATCTATATGTATAATACTTTTATCATATTCTTCCATTGTTGTTACTCTATTTTCATTTAAAATGTTTTCACTTTTAAAATAAAAGTTTTTATATCTGTTCAAAATATTATATATATCATCAAGAAATATTCCTGTAACTCTGTCTTTTACTCCAAGTTTCATCTCTTCTTTTTTTCTCAGGTTCTTTACTTTAAAATTAAAAGAAAAATCTTTGTTTTTCCTCTCTAACTCAGCAAGATTAGCGTTCATTTTCTTTTTAATCTCTCTAACAGTCTGAAAATAATTTTCTTTTTCCTTTTTTATATTCTCACTGATATCATATTTTACTTTTTTCTTTATTTCTTCATTTACTTCATTTTCCATATATTTTTTTTCAAGTTTTAAATATTTTCTTTCTATCTTCTTGAAAAAATTTCTTTCTTTATTTTTAAAAAGAAGCTCAATCTGTTCTCTTTTATAATCCGATATTTGGGAAATTTTCTCCATATCGTTCAGCTTTATACTTTTTCTCATATTTTTTCCGTCTTTGTTATAAGCTCCTATAATATACGGTCTAAGCTCATCGGTAATTTCCTTGAACACTACATTTTCTACTATATTAATAAGCGTTATACTCTCTGTATCAATATTGTATAAATCTGTATTTACAGCATAATATTTTATCGGCTGTCCCTCTTCTGTCCGTATAGTCAGATTTTTCCCCATCATTTTTTTAAATTTTTCAAATATAAGTTTTCTAAAAAGCTCTTTTTTAGAAACTTCATTTTTTACAAGTTCTCCATTTTCAGAGATATATCCTGTTATCCTGTATACACCGTTATCATTTCCGAAAAAAGACTCAGGAATTAAAATACTTTTATTTCCCCTATCAAAAGTCAGTCTCGCTTTAATGACCTTTTTCTCAATTAATTCAAGTTTTTTTTCATCATTAATATTAATTTTATTTTCGGAAAAATTAAGTTTAAGACTCTTCATTACAGGTATCTCAGCTAAAAAACTTTCTTTTTTATATTTTATTTCACTGTTTCCTTTTTCATCTTCAGAAAGATAAGGTATTTCATACTGAAAATTCTTTTTTATAAAGTTGAATATTTTCATTAAAATATACGACTGATTAATTTCCCTTTTCTGGTTTTTAATTTTTTTATTTATACTGTCCCTTTTTTTATTGTATTCATCTTTAGCATTCCGTTTTTTATAACTGTCACATCTTTTTACATATATACTGTAAAGTCTATCGGCTATTTTTTTTGAAATTTCATTATAATTTTTTTCAAGTTCATCGTCATTTACTTGAACTGTAATATTCTCTTTTCCGAAAAAATTGTAAAAATCCAGTACACTTATTATATAGTCGGTTTCCTTATTATCATTTCTATTTTCGAGAAAACTGTCTTTTCCCTTTATAAAAGTTTCAAAAATCACCTTTTTTCTTTTTTGAATTTTTATTATCTGTTCAGAAAGAAAACCGTTTACTTCCTTCTGTTTTTCACTGTCACTTATTTCATAAGTTAAATCAGGATTGGAATTTATTACGATTTTTCCTGTCTTTTCTATGTTTACATCACTGTTAAGTATATTTCTTACATCATTGAAATTAAGACTTATATTATTAAGCTCATTTATATTTCTAAAACTGAGATTATAGAGTCTTTTTACCATTTTTTTCACCACCGGTTATTTTTCTGTAAAGTTCTTGATATCCCCGATTTTTCTCAATATTTTCAGCTTTTATTATTTTCTTTATAAAAAACGGCTCTTTAAGTAATTTGATCATAATCAATTTAAAATCTTCAGTTTCATTTTCTGTTTTCTCAAGCAGAGTGAAAATAAACTTCCTTTCAGTCGAAATTAATCTCATTCTTTTTATAATAAGTTCTTTTTCAATTTCGCTCACTTTCTCAATTCTTCTTAAAACATTTTCTCTTTCAGACATAAATTTACTTTTAAGTTTAAATTTTCTGTTTTCATAATATCCTTCATCCTTATAAAGAAAAGTCAGAAAATCTTTCTGTGTATCTTCTTCTTTGAGTTTTTCTATTAATTCCAGTGCATTTGAAATTTGTATAAAGTCATTTATGTTACAGTTTAAAGTTACTTTGTCTCCACTAATTATAATTCCTGGATTATCCGTTTTCAGGTCTGTTTTATAATTTCTCTCTGTACTGTCAAGATTTTCAAATGTCAGAAAACTTTTTTTGTCTTCATTCTCCCTGTTATACTGAAGATAAAGTAAATCATAAAACAAAGGATCACTGTAATTTTCCATCATTTCATCATCAATTTTTACATTATCACGATAAGTCAGACTGTTTCTGTGATGACTTAGAATTTCATATTTCAAAAACTTTATCTCCTGCATAATATTTGAATTTTCCTTATATTCTTGAGAAATTAAGGGAAACTTCATTATATTGTTTCTTATAAGAATATTGGCATAAGTAAAATGTCTCATTAAATTTATTATGTCATTTTCTTTACGAAATGCATTCAAAATATTTTCAATACTGTTATTAGTATCATTTTTTTCATTTATATGAAAATCAAACTGTTCTATTTCTTCCAAATAGTTTTCCAGTTTATTTCTAATATCTATGGAATTTTCAAATATATTTACTTCATCCAGCTCTTCAAATGAACTGTTGAGTTCAGCAAGTTCTCCAAGTATTACAAGATTTTCTTCTTTTCGGATAAAACTTTTGAATTTTCCATAATCTTCCCAAAGTTCGCTTAATAATACATTTACAAACTGTGTCATTTCTTTTCTAACTGTATCTGTTTGAGCATCTATTCTTCTTATTTCAGCTTCATACTGTTTTGTTTCTATATCTGTAGCATATTTTTTATTATACTTGTTATAATTTTTTCTTTCAGCTTTTAATTCATTGTATTTTCTGATTTTATTTTTAAATTCAAGAAGCTTGTTATTACTTTCAGTCTTTTCAGTAAAATTTACCTTTTCCAAATGTTCATAAAGTACAAAAGCTATCATTATCATATCATAGAACTCTTCAAGTGTTGTAATTTCTCCTTCTTGAATTTTTTCATAATACTTTCTATATATATTATTAAGCTTTTCATTAATATTTCTATAGTCACTTTCTTTTACTTTTATATTCTTACGGTATTTTTTACCAATATTATGTAAACTTCCGTCTGTAAATTTTTTTCTTTTTCCCCTGTCTTCTATTTTTTCTTCCTGTAATTTTCTTATTTCATCATTTGTGAGAACTCTATCTATAAAAGTTTCTCCATATTCTTTCATGCCTTTTTTCCTTTCGCTACTTTATTTATAAATTTCTCAAGGATTTCTTCTTTTATTAAAAGTTTCATTTCATATTTAAAGTCTCTTTTATTTAAAATACCTAAATAGCGTGAATCAAAGGATGTTTCGGTATCTCCCATAAGATAATACTCATCTTTTTTTAAAATATATTTTGTATTTTCTATAGTATCGGTAATTCCTTTTATTTTCAGTATTTTCCCTTTTTTCTCACTGTTAATAAACAGCATTCCGTCATTTTTTATTTCTATAATATCTCCTTCCACAGCTACGATTCTTTTTAGCAAATATATGTTTTTCATTTTGTCTTTATTTGGAAAATTTTCTATATATTTTGAATATTTTTTATCCATTATAAAAAGTACCAAATTTCCTTTTCTATAATCAGGAAAAAACTTTTTCAGATATACGCCTTTTGTTAAACTGTCTGTTACATTATATGTTATTCTGCTAAGGCAAAATGTTATACTGAAAAAAATAAAAAACAGTGTAACAAGCTTTGTTGTAAATTTATGTTTTTTCATTATTTTTAAAATTTCCGTTATTTTTCCTTTGGATATATTTAAAATATTCATTATTTTCCCCTAATAATTTATTTTTATTTTATTATATCACTTATTTTTTCTTTAGACAAATTTCACCAAAAATTATCCATAGAGTAATAAAATCAATTATTTCAATGTATTTTTTCGGAAAAAAATTTTTATATATGTTTCTATAATATTTTTGGAAAAATAATATAAAAATTTTGATATATTTCATAAAAATTTCATCTACTCTGTTAGACTCACAATTTTCTCTCTTATTATTAAAAAAAATCCTTAACTAAATTTTTTATTTTTATCTTTTATAAACAAAGACAAAAAAATCAATTGAAAAAAGTAAAATTTCTAAAATTTGACAAAGTGTATAATTCCTATGATATAATTATTTATCTTATAAAAATGAAAGGAGAATACATTTTGAATAAAAAAGAAAAAATAAGGAAAATTTTAATTCTGTTAATGTTCATAATAGGAATAAATATATATTCATTTGACGGACAAAACTTAATATACAAGCGAATACTTGATGAACATGATCCCAATAGTAAAAGCATAAAAATCGAACTTCGAGAAAATGATATGACTTTTACGGGAAAAAAGGAAGTGGAACAATCATCTTTTCAGATAACAAAATAGAAAGTCTCATAATAAAACACCGTGTAAGAACAAATGAAGACATAATGATTATGGAAAATTTTATAAATATTATTATGTACTATACAAACGGAGATAGAGAACTCGTAAAAGGAAAAGCTTCCGATGATACTTTAAGAGAATACGAAGTCGACATAAGCAGCAAGCTCAGCGAAAAAGGAATAGTCACTAAAATAATTGACATTGTTACTTTAAACAGGTTCAGGGGAATATTAACAGACGACAAAAGGGAAAAGGAAATTAAAATAACTCTCATAAGAAAGCAAAGGAGAATACAATGAGTGAAATAACGCAATTTATTATAGCTGCCATTTCGATTTTTATATTTTATCAGTATTATAGTAAAATTTCAGAAAATGTACCTTTATTTTTTTCTTTCATTCTTATAAATATAATAAAAATGACTAAAGTAAATTTTGTTACAGATTATATATCACGAATTTTATACTATAATATTTTTATAATATGCCTCATAAATATAATATTGTGTTTTAAGGGAAAAGTAAATCTGATAAGAGTATTACTTATCGGTATTGCCTTTATAACTGTAACATACCTTATAGCATATTAAGTTTTTTTTAATTATCTTTATACAATATAATCGTTTTTTATTTTTTATTAGAAAAAGAGTTGTTCCATAAGGTAAAAATAATTCTATAAAATTAATATTTTTAATATTTCTATAAAAAAGTATAATATAAAAAATTCAAGTTTGATATATTTTTTATTTTATAAAACGACTCTTTTTATTATTTTTTCATATTTTATTATTTTTAAAAAATGGTTTCTAATTTCTTTTCCGAGTTAATAAATGTTTTATTTTTTAAATAATTTTGCACAATAACTCAACCCATATCAATCTACTTTACAATTAAAACAATTTAATTATAAAGTCAACAAAAGATACTACACTATCAGATATAAATTCCGAACCATCATCTCAGGATCTATGTTTGCACCAAAAATCCAGTAAATAAGATCTCCCACTGCCCACGTAATTCCGATAATGACAGCTGCCTGAATAAATTTCATGAACATTCCTGCCAAATCAGGCGGACGACCTGCCGTAAAAAGTTCCGGAAAAATTCCCAAAACTGCTATAAAAAGCACTACTCCCGTTATTATCCATTGAAGAAACTGGATATATCCGAAAAGTGTACCGTTAACATCCTGTGTTATTTCCAGTGCATTCTTATCTATATCGGCAGCATATCCCTGAGCCGATAAAAAAAACATAAAAATTATCATTACAAATATTGTCACTATTTTTCTGTTACACATATTCCTTTGCCTTTCTTTTTTATTCATATTAATTTCAAAATTACAACTTTTTCACTGTTTTAAAAATCGCAAAAACAAAAGTTTAAAAACAAACCACCCATAGAGGGCGGTTTTTATTTTATTTACGCATGCTGTCATATAATCTTGCCAATTCTATTGTCCTTTTTTCAGTGAACTTCAGTTCAGTCTGACTGTAAATCAAACTTTCAAAAGTTCCTCCTTCAAATTTTTTTGCCGCCTCTGATGCAGCTTTTTCTTTCTTTTTAATCCAGGCACGTTGAGTATTGAGCAATTTTTCCTTTTCACTTTTTGAAGCTTTAGCTATAATCAATTTATAAACTTTATTTAATTCTTCATCCCATGCTTTCTGTAACTTGAATGTTGCATTTTTCATTTCCGCTGTCACTCCTGAATCCAGTCCTGCTTGCACTTCTTTTTGTAAAACTTCCATTCTCTTTATTAAAGCCGCTTCATAACTCCCGGCTGCTGAAAATCCTATAACACCGAATAAAAGTATCATAATAAATAATATTTTCTTCACATTATCATCTCCCATTTTTTTCATTTCTAGTTTCATTTATAACATATTCTCAATTTAAAATCAACTTTATCTTATTTTCATTTTAGTAATTTTTCCCTTATTTTTTTCATCTGAATCTATTTTTATTTCAGAAGAAAATTCATTCTTAAATAAAACATTATTTTTCAAAGTTCCAATTCCTTTTTCATTTACATTATTTTCTATATAACTTTCTTTTTTTATTCATATTATTCAGCATTCTTTCAGGGAAATCCTCCGTTCAGGATATTTTTCAGTATCTATATTATTTAAAGCTTCCAATGTATGCTTTCCCACTATCCGATCTACATCTAAATCACTACTGTCATTAAGTACATTCAATACTTTCAGTGTTTTAATTAACCAATAACCGCTATTAACTGACCAATTATAAATTGACAGTAATATTCTGCTATCGATTATCCTATCAAGTTTATTCTTGTAAAAACAATCCTTTTCATAAATCTCCTTTACAAGAGCTTATAATTCTTTATATCTCTATTTTCTTTTCTTTTATAATACCGTATTTCATCTCACCTCCGCTATCACCTTTATCGTTTAAATACTTACCTTCTACTTTCAGTAAATATTCAAATATTTTTTCAAATTTCTATTTTTTCTTTTCTTTGTTAATTTTCCTATTTTCCCCTTAATCTTACTAAAACTCCTCGTTAATTTTTCCATATTTTCAAACATAGAAATCTCTCTCTTAACATTATTTTTTATTTGAAAAATTTTTCAGTTTTTAATTAGCTGTTCTATATTATATAAATATTCTATAACAGTGGTTCACACTTTGTCAAATTTAGACATTATACCTTCAAACCTTTAAATTATCTCATTTTAAACCTATTTTTATCCTAAAAAAACTGATGTATTATCAGTTTTTTTAATTTTTATTTATTTTATCATTACATTATCCACACCTGAAAAATTACATTTTATTTATTAATAAAGAAACTGTCTCTTTAATCATTTTTTAAATAGACAGTTTCTTTTAAAAATAATATTTTAATTTTCTAATTTTTCACAAAATACGACAAATACTTTTTATCTTACAATATTTTTCATATTGTTTTCATTTTTTTGTTCTTTCAAATTCGGACTTAATTCAGAAACAGCTTTATCAATCCATTCCGAAAGATTTTTTAAAGGTTCTTTATTATTAATATTTAGATTATTTTTAATGAAGTCTTCCTTTTTACTTACCCTATTTTGCCAACCTTTTAAAAAAACTCCCTGTTCAGGATTTCTTTTAACTATATTATTATAATATTCCCTCTGTGAAATATGATAAGCTTTGAGAAACTTTTCAGGATCTACACTGTTTAATGCCTCTAATGTATGTTTTCCTATTATTCCATCTACTGTCAGATTACTATTTTCATTAAGGGTATTCAACACTTTTTGGGCTTTTTTGACTCCATTTGCCCCACTATTAACTATCCAGTCGCAAATCGAAAGAGCTATTCTATCATCATTTATTTTATCAAGTTTATTTCTGTAGAAATATTTATTTTTGTAAATTTCTTTTGCAGATTCCAGTGGGAAATTACGCATATCCCCTTTATATCCGTATTTTCTTGCTTCTATTTCTATAATTCCGTACTTTGTTGCTCCACCTTTATCATTTTTATGATTGGAATATCCCCCTTCCACATCTATAAGATATTTAAATATACTTTCAAATCTTTCTATATCTTTTTTCAGCTTTTCCTTATTTTCGACAGTAACTGCCTTGTCAGAAGTATCTATTCCTTTTTTTATAGTTTCCTTACTTTTTGTAACTATATTATTTTTAACTGCTATTTTTTCAAGAGAAGATCCTCCTAAAAATCTTTTTTGCCACTTTTCACTGTCCAAATTCGAAATTCTGACTCCGTGTCCTGCGGTTGCAACAGTTTTATTACGCTCTCCTCCTCCTCCGGAATCTATAAATTTACCTTCTCCTATATATATCCCCACATGACCTACTTTACCTTTCTTTTTCGCTGTATCAAAAAAAACTAAATCTCCCGGTTTTAAATCTTTTCTTTTTAAATTATGGTTCACATATTCTGATTGATTTACAGAACCCTCAGGAATTTTTAATCCCGTTTTTTTAAAAACATATGAGGAAAATCCTGAACAATCAAAATAATCAGGCCCCTTTTTCCCCCATACATAGTTGTTTCCTTTTCTTTTTGCCAATATTTCTTCAGCCATTTTCACAACATCATTTCTTAAATCATCCATTGAAATAATACTTTTCTTTTCTACTTTTTTTCTACTATTAAGATTTAATAATTCTTCCATATTATTAGACATAAAAACTCTTCCTCTCTGATTTTAATTTTTTTCTTTAATAATGATAACGCTTGAGTTTGGATTTTTGAAAATATTTACAAAAGCATTGTCATTATTTTTTTAAAATTTCTGTAACTTATTTATTTCTCCTATCATTTTTTTGAAAAATTTTTCAGTTTTTTATTTAGATCAGCTAATCTATTTTACACAGATATTTTATAATATAAACTCAAAATCTGTCAAATTTCGACATTATATTATCAAAGCTTTAATTTATAAGGATTTAAAGCTATTTTTCTACAAAAAAAACTGATAATATATCAGTTTTTTATTTTTATATTTTCTATTCCGGTTTTTCCGCTTCATAAATTATTCTGAAATTATCCCGTGCATTTAAAATTACCACATTTTTCAGTGCAGTATCATAACCGTAGGCATGTATTCCTTCTTCATCAATCAAATATACATTTTTATGCAGTTTCAATCTTGATTTTTCAACCTTTTCAGTATATTCTTCTTCTGAATTGGAAGACTCTTCAATATAGTAATATGTTATAAAATACCCTTTTTTGTCTTTTTCTATTTTAAAGCTGTTTCCATTACTATCAGGATACATAAACTGTTTATTTAAAAATTTTTCTTCATGAAGTTTTCCATCTGTTTTAAATTCCTTGTTTATTCCTAATCCGGTAAATTCCTCCTCAGTGTTCTTTTCTCCCGCCTGTTCTTGAGCACTTTGTTTTTCAATCTTTTCAGCATTTAGGCTATTTTTAACTTTATTATTTTCCTTACCGCAAGATAAAACACCCACCAGCATAACTGATATTATAACAGTCAACAATAATTTACTTTTATTTTTTTTCATTAAAATCATCTCCCTTTTTATTTATTTTTATTTTTTTACTATATTTAAACTATAATTTTATCGAAATCGGAATAAAATTTTTAAAAATCAAATCTATTACTTTCAACATAAAATTTAAAAATAAATAATAGACTTAACATAAAAGATCTTGATAAATATTAATAATACAGTATTAAAAATTAATAATTCATCATTTCTCTCACATATTCAGTAGCTTCCTCCTTTTCTTCTCTGATTTTTTCCATATCTTCTTCATGCTCTCTTTCAGCTTCGGTTCTTTCTTCTTCTTTCTTAATTTCTACAGCTTTCATTACAGTAATTTTTTTATTGTTATTTAATTTTTCTTTGGTTTTCTCCTGATTTTGAAGAGATTCTTTCCTATCCTGACCAATTTTTCTCATATCTTCTTCGTACTCTCTTTCAATTTCACTCAAAATTTCCTTTATTCTGGACTTTACTTCTTCAATTTCCTCATTCAACTTTTTCCGATTATTTCTAAATCTTTTTATTTCATTATTTTCAAAAACTTTTCTTCCTGTCAGATTTGATTTTCTAAGTGTATTAATTTTCATTTGCCCTCTGTAACGAGCAAATCTGTCACTTATATTCAGCTCCTGAAAACTTTGATTGTGATAATCCGTTTCAACAAAAGTTCCTTCACCATCTATTGCAAGAAGTTCCCTTATATAGCTGTTATCCACATTTTCATATTTTATAATATAATCTATAAATTCCCTGTCACTGAATTTATTAAGAGAAAATTTTTCAGAAAAATCACCGTCTTCGGATTCGCTTTCAAGCCTGTTTATAAACCTGTCTGCAAACCTGTTTACAGTTTTTTTCGTTTCTTCATCCATTTTCTCAAGTTTTTCTATATCTCTGTTCAAAAGTGCATGCATTTTTCTATTGTTTTCATTAAGTTCCGTCTGGTTTTCCCTAAGTAATTTTTTCTCTAAATTTGCAGCTTTTTTACGTTTTTCATTTAAAAAATCTTTATTAATTCTTTTTATATCAAGATTCCCCATTATCCTATTTAGTACTTCTACTTTTTCTTCAACACCAGCAGTATTATAAAATCCGAAACTGTATTCTATTTCTCTTTTAAGCTGATAATTCAATTTAGGATTTATTACTATATCATTTCTGAGCAGTTCCGTATCAGTATAATAATCTCTAAGTAGTACTTCCCATTTTTCTTTTATCAAATCTTTTAAAACTTCAATATAAAACCTATCTGTAACCCTCAATATATCTTTATATTTTTCTTCAATAATTTTATTTTTCATTAATATTTCCACTGCCATTGTGGAAGTAAGCTTATTTTCCATTGTACGAAGCTTGGTTTTCAGAAGATTACTTTTTTTCATACTTTCTATGTTCTGTCCGAAAAATTTTATATTTTCAATGTCAATTTTCGTTTTTTCTATTTCTTTAATAAGATTTATTTTACTCTTATTTTTGATTATATTATCAAAATTCTCATTAAAAATTTCCTGATTTTTTAAATTAAAAAAATCTATTTTCTCCTGAGCTTCTTTTATCATTTCAGAAAATTCCAAAGCCTTATTCTGAATATAATTACTCTGCCCTCTTAAAATCTTCAGATCCGGTTCATCTTCAAAGAAACTATCTTTAAAAGAAACGTCAAGGTTCTCATTACCATCTACGCTTCTCCTGAAGCTACTTTCTCTCACTTCCTCTACTTTTAGATTATCCTTAAAAATTTTACCGTCTCTGTTCACACTGAAACTTTGCTTAAATGCTCCTAATATAAAAGCCATATTACTTTTATCTTTAAATTTATATTTTTCGACAATATCACCAGCAGGAACATGCCGACTTATCATTTTATTGATTTGATTCTTATTTTGTTTAAGTTTGTATAGATCAGCTTTTTCTATTTTAAAATAAGGATTTTCAGAAATATTTTCCGAAAATTCTTCAAGGTCATCATCACAAATATCTCTACTTTCTTTAATTATCGAATTTTCATTTATATGGGAAACTACTTTCTCAATGTTTTCATGATTCGTTGTAAGAAGAGGATCAATAATTTTTATTACAGCCCTGTCAAGTCTCGAGCTAAATTCATAATTTATCCCGTTAAATATATAATCAGATGAATTTTCATTAAGTATATTTTCTAATTCTTCGATATTTGTAATTATGTCCTCTAAAACTTCTTCAGGTTCAATCCCTATTTTATTGAAAATCAAATTTCTAATTTCATCATCAGTATCATTAAAATCAAAAATTCCATCTTCTGTTTTTATGAGTTGATTTACAATTCTTCCTCTATTATCGGCAAATCTTTCAGCTGTTTTTATTAAATTACTTCTACTCTCCTGATTTAATATATCAAATTCCATATTAATAAAATCAACATTAATTTTTCCGTTTATAACGGGAACTTTAAGTCCGAAAAAAGGATTTTCCGTATCATCAATTACTATATACGTTTTTCCTTTCATCTTTTTTTTCATAAATTCATTTATTATCAGCTTATTTAATATCATATTTTTGGTAGTATCGGATGGAGATTTTCCAAGCTTTTTTTCAAGATTTTTAAATAATCTTTCATTATCTTTATATAATTTTTTTAAATTACGACTTGTCATTTTTTTCATATTATACCTATCAAGAAAAGGTTTTAACTGTCTATACTCCTTTAAATAATCATTTGAATTAAAATCCAGAATCTCTGTATAAGTATCCAAAGTTTTTATTTGAAAATTATCCTTTAATTTATCAATTCTATTTATTTTATCGAAATCTGTATAATAAAATTCCTTTTTTAGATTTCTTTTTACATTATCATATTCAAATTTAAAATCTTTTTTGTCTTTTATTATATTATACAGTCTTTCATTTTCATATATTTTAAATACCGTATCGGTTAAATCGTCAGAAGAACCTTCACAGAAAAGAATTTTTTTCGGAAAACTAAAAAAAGGAAACATGTAAGATTTCAGAATATTTTCTGCTCCATGTTTCAAAACATCTGATACAAATTCTTCAAAAAAAATTTTATTAAACATTTTCACCTCTGATGAATAAAGTTTTTGAAGACTCATTATTTCTTTATTTTTCATTTCCTGCCGTTTTTTTTCATAATTATCTGCAAGACTGTCATAGCTAAGCATTTCTGTTAATATTATTTTATCCGACTTTTCCTGGCTTTCATTTAATATAGTATAAAGTTTATGAGGATATAATGTACCCATAAAATATCCTATATTTTTAAAATCCATTTTCAAAAACTTATTTCTTTCGCTATACAGTTTTTCCAAATTTTTATCAGTAAATTCCTCTTTCTGATTCTGATAATACTCTTCCTCTCTTTCAAAATATGAATCTCCATTTCTTCCTCTTTTATTTTCTTTAATATTATTGCTTTCATATTTTATTACTTTATTATATCCTTTATTTTCCGACAATATTTTTAGATTACTAAAAAAAGGACCGAGCTGTTCATATTTCCCTTCGGAAAAATTTATATATATTGTTTCAAATATATTTTTTGAAATAATATATTTTTGAGCTTTAAAATTATATTCTAAATCAATATCTTCTTCATTATAACTTTGTATTAAATTTTTTTTATCCACACAAAAAGTTTTCCTGAAATATTCCCGAAATTTTTCGTCAATATTTTTTACTTTTCCTTCTTTCATTTTTTTCCCGCTTTCTGCTACTATCAGGATATATCTACTATTCTTTTAATAGCTACCATTTTTGACATAAAGTATCCCTGATTAAGAGGAACAATAACTACTTTATCGCTACTACTGGAAGCATGAATCATTTTTCCGTTTCCAAGATACATTCCTACATGAGAGACGGTATCAGGTCTTTTCGGATCAGTTTCAAAAAATATGAGATCTCCTTTTCTTACAGCTGCAAGGCTTACACTTCTTCCCACCTTTGCTTGATCTCTTGATACTCTCGGAAGTACAATTCCTATAGATGAATACACATTTTTAACAAAAGCTGAACAGTCAAGACCTTTTCTTGTAGTTCCTCCCCACAAATAAGGTATTCCAAGGTAGGTACTTGATTCACTTACCAATTTATTAAGAGCTTTATTAAGCATAACATATTTATTTGATTTTGAACCTGTAAGTTTTAAATTTATATTTAATTTTTCTTTTGTAGATTTTATATTACCGTCTCCTATTTCATAATTACGTGAAGCTGCAGGTATATCAGGATTTTCTCTATTTACAGAGTTACCTGCTTCTACATTCGATTGATTTTTTTCGACTTTTCTGTTTTTTTCCATCGTAAATCTCATTCTGCTGGCAAAAGTAAAAGACGGAATAATCAACATGATAAATAGTATCTTCTTCAAATTTTTCTCCTTTTTCTTTATTTTTTGTAAATATATTATCTGATTTTTTTTATACTTTAATATTTTCCTTTTCAGAATTTTTATTTCTTGAATCTCTATTTATATTCTGACGTATTTGCTCAGAATTTTTCTCAGTATTCATATTCTCGTTTTTTCCTTTCTCTTTTTCATTTTCTTTTTTTCTCATTTTTTCCCTTACAATTTCATTTACTGTTTCTGAATATTTTTCTCCATAACCGGTTACAAAATCTTTAGTAATATTTCTCAAATCGGAAAAATTCATTTTTTTTGTTGCCTTACCAATATCATTTCCTGAATTTCCTGCATTTTCGACATTTTTTACTGCAGCAGAAAGAATATCTCTTCCTCCTTTACTTTCTATACCACTTTCAAGAGGATTTTTTCCACCACTTTTTCCTCCTGCCAGAGAACTGCCTTTGCTGAAAGTATTTCTCAAGAAATTTGCACCTATGAGCATATTAAATCCCCCGTCAATAACTTCAGTAGTAATTGAGCTTCCTTTAATATATGCTGCATTTCCTGCATTGAGAAATTGACCTATTGTCTTTATCTGCATAATAAGACCGTTTACAATAAAAACTCCTATTATCATTCCTATAAGTTTACTCACATCCGAGCTACCGTTTCCATCAAGCCTGTCAATGAGGTTAAAAGCAAAACCCATAAGAGCAAACATAACTATAACGTTCACTATTGCAGCTGTGACTCCTCCTATTGCACCTACTCCTATATTTTTAGTAAATCCAAGAGCCATAAAAATCATAACTACCATTGCAAAACATCCTATAATCAAATAATCTACCAATACTGTCATTATTTCAATTGCCGCTTTTATACATAGCCATAAAAGTACAAATCCTGAAAACAATATAACAATAGGAAGAATATTATTTACTATTCCTTTTACACTGAACATCATTTTTACTCCTGAAACCATAACAGCAAAGGGAACATTAAACAGCTTGGTTAAATAATCAGGAAGATTATATATACTGAAATTTTGCCCTGAAATCATACCTCCGATTTTCATTGCAAGATTAAATAACGGACCTGTATAAAAATTCCAGAAAAATCCGTTTGCAAGTATCATAACAAGTGTCCCCATTACTACAAGCTGAGGAAACATATCTTTCATAACCATTAATATAGTTTTAGAATCTTCAGTATTAGGATTAGTTACTCCTTTAAATATATTAATAAGTATTTCCAAAGTCCCCATAAGCAGAAGAAATACCGCCAAAACATTGGAAAGTACTCGTCCGATCTTATCCGTTATATTTCCTGTAACTTTAAACAGATTCACCACAACTTTACTTCTTATGTCGTATGTGTCTTTTATTTTTCCTATAGGAGATTTTTCATAATTCGGATTATTTACCGAACCGTTACTTCCTCCACCTGACTTCAGTTCTCTCAGTTCATTTGCCATAAATATTACAGCAAGAATTATTTGCCATGGTTTCAGTTTTACTTTTTTCCATGTTGAAGGATTTGTACTCGTATCATTTTCCGAGCTGAGAGATGACGAATTCATTCCTTTAACAGCATTTCCAAGATTATATAAATTCGTACCACTTGCAGCTGAAGACATAATTTTTCCAATATTAAACATAACAGGATCATCATTAGACTGTTTATTCTTATTCTGTATTTCATTATACAAAGCATTCCGAACCTGTGCATTTTTTGCATCCTGAAGAGCATTTGTAGTAGTTGTAGCAAAAAGTCCTATGTTCAGTATAATGAAAATTATTCCTACTATTCTTTTTATATTCATAATCATTCATACCACTAACTTTCATTGGTTTATTCAGTTTGTTTCTCTCAAATCAGCGGTTCATCCACTCCTTTGTTTTAATTTTTTTTATCTGAATATTTAATTTATTATTTTTCACTTTTATTTTTAAATTTATTTTATCATAATAATTAAAATTTTTCCAATTTCGGTAAAAATATAATCAAAGCATTATTATTAATAGGCTTTCATTCATTTTTTACAATAATTTTTTTTGTTTAATATATAATTTTTTTAATTTTTATTTTAACTAATAAAAACTCCTTTTAATTTGAAAAAATAAAATATATTAAAAATAAAACAGAGGATAATTCCTCTGCTTCTAAATTCTCTTCATATTTCTGTAGTCAATTACAAAATTTCCGACTCTTATCTTCAATATTCAAATTTTACAACGTAAAAGTGCTTAAAGTGAGCGTTGTAAAAACATTTTTTTATTTTTACGGTGAACAGGTATTTTCGAGTACCTGTAAAATTTGGATTGAATTATTTCTTTGGCACAACTTTTTTTACAAAAAATTGAAAATATTTTATTAAGTTTTTTCAAAATTATAAGAAATTTTTTAGTCGGCTCTTTTAAAAAAATAACACTCACAAAACCAATAAACTCGGTTTCAGCAACAATATCAATCCAAGTATAATCATCAAAATTCCTCCGAAAAGATTCATCCATTTAGAATATTTTGATGTCAATTGTAATTTATTTACACTTAATAACGCAAAACCGAATACTATAAAATCATCTATCATATACCCTAATATGTAAATAAATGTGTACAAGTGTTTCTGTACAAAAGATATATTGTTTATTTGAAGTATTTTAGTAAAAGTCTGGGGTATTCCTACAGAACAGGCAAACTCTATTACATTTACAGACAGGGCAAGCCCTATTATTCCGAGAACAGTTAAAAATGTGAACGGTTTATCAGCTATATTTCTTATTTTTCCTGAAATTTCAGCCCTCTTTTTAAAATCCGTAACTTCACAGGACAGCTCATTCCCTTTTTTCAAAAAGTTCCTCATGAAAAATATTCCGCCTATTATCCCTATAATTCCGACGGCAGGAGTTATCCATTTGTCAAGACCCACAAAATCCCAAGTATATAACCATACATTAAGTATAAGATAGTACATTACCGCTTCAGCAAATATAAAAAGTCCCGCCACTCTGAACATTTTCACTTTATTTCCCACTGCAACAAGAGCTGTCAAAAATAATACAAGAACCCACATTGCACAGGGATTAAAACCGTCTATCGTTCCTAAAACGGCAGCCATTAACGGCAGTGAATAATTTGACAAATCTATAGTCTTATTTATAAACGGAATATTTACGATAATCTGTTTATTATAAGTCCCGACAGCTCCGGGTACTTCACATACTCCGTCAATTTCACAAACTGCACCATCTTTAGCTACACTGGAAAAGTTGCCTTTTTCCATAAACTCAATTAATGTAGGTATGCTTTCTTTCTTTTTTCCCTTATTAATTTCCTTTACAATTTCTTTCCCTGTTGTATCGGCAGTGTTATAACCTTGTATTACACGCTCATTCACATAAATTATGGGAGTTCCTTTGACTAACTTCAACTTATCGGTAGTCTCATTGAAAAATTTTCTATTTTGAACATCTTTATCAATTTTATACTCTACATATGTAAAGTCATTTCTCTCAGTAGACAACTCTTTCAAAAATTTTTCAAGATTTGCACAATTTTTACAATCTTCTCTCCCAAAATATTCAATTTTTACTTTATCTTCTCCGAAAGACGGAAACCCTGTCCAAAATAGAGTAGTGAATATAATCATTACTCCCGATACCGTTTTAAATTTCCCCATTTTTTTTATAATTGATTTTATCATACATTTCTCCTGACTTTTCTTATTCCTTATAAATGACTACAGTAGAAACTGCATATTCTCTACTATGGGAAATACTTATCTGAATTTTCAGAATTTTTGCCGCTTCTTTTATCCTGTTGTAAAGTGTAACACACGGTTTTCCCAATTCATCATTTAATATCTCCACATCATTTAAGGAAAATCCTCTTACTCCCGTCCCCAAAGCTTTTGAAATAGCCTCTTTTGCAGCAAATCTTCCTGCATAACTGGCATAAGGATTTTTTTTCTTTTCAATGTGTTCTATTTCTTTTAAAGTATACACTTTCCTTCTGAAAGACGGAGTGCTGTTAATCGCTTTCTTTATTCTTTCTATTTCAATAATATCAGTTCCTATCCCATATATTTCCATAATTTCTCCTTTTATGTAAATTTTACATTTACACAGTCAGTTTCAATTTTCCATATTCAAATTATACAACAATAAAAATCTTTTATTTTATATTCCCTGTCATTTTTAAATATATAGAATTTCCGTTGAATAGTTTTTATAATTATTATATTGTAAAAACTCAGTTTACTCTTGAATTTCCCGTTATTTCTTATTTTAATACTTTCTTTATCTGACTGTTTCGATATAGAAAACTAATGTAAAATAAAATCATAATCTATATATTTTCTTTGCATTTTGAGTGGTTTTTTCTATCACCTTTTCAACGGGAATTTCTTTTATACGCGCTATTTCTTCAGCTATATATTTTGTATAAACAGGTTCATTCCTTTTTCCTCTGAAAGGAACAGGAGTTAAATACGGACAGTCTGTTTCCAATACTATTTTATCCAATGAAAGAGCATGTACAAGTTCTTTCGTTTTCCTGTTATTTTTAAAAGTCACCGTTCCACCCACACCTATATAATATCTTTCCAGAAATGGTTTCACAGCCTGAAAAGAACCCGGATAACAATGCAATATACCTCCCACACTAGGAAATTCGCTTAAAACATTCAGTGTATCTTCAAGTGCTTCCCTTGTATGAATTACAACAGGAAGATTCACTTTTTGAGCTAACTTCATCTGTTTTCTGAAACCGTCTTTCTGGATTTCTTTAGGATCTTCCATCCAGTGATAGTCAAGTCCGATTTCACCTATTGCCACAATCTTTTTTTCAGTTAATGCCAATTTTTCAAGCTCTTTTTCAGTATTATCGTTATACTTTTTTATGTCTACAGGATGTACACCTACTACTGCATAAACAAAAGGGTACTTGTGGGCGAGTTCTATACTTTTTCTTGAACTTTCCAAATCAAAGCCTACACTGATAATTCCCTCCATCTGTTCTTTTATATTTTTCATTACAGTATCAAAATCAAGTTGAAATTTTTCATCATATATATGTGTATGTGTATCTATTATTTTCATTTTCCCTCTTTCACAATACATTGTAATCATTGTTATACATATTTCTTTAATCTTGATTAAATCATAATTAAAGAAAGCTTTTTCTTTACATTTTTACTAATAAATATATAAATTATAACAGCTGAAAACACAAAGATATTTTATCTTTTATTATTCAGGATAACTCATATTTTCTTCTTTTAAATTATTTAAAGTTTCTTCAAGATATTTCTTAGCTTCAAAATTCGCCATAGGTAAATTCTGATCCAGATAATTCCCACATTCTATTGCTAATGCTCCGGGTATTTCTCCTCTAAAATCAGCCATAAATATAAATGTTTCTTTCACAAGCTCTTTTATATCCTGTGATTTCAAATTTCCTTTTAAAATAAGATAAAACCCTGTTCTGCATCCCATAGGCCCGAAATATATTATTTTATTTTTCCATTCAGGATGATTTCTTAAAAATGTCGCTCCCAAATGTTCCATTGTATGAAGTTCAGCTATATTAATTACAGGCTCTCTATTAGGAAGTTTCATTCTTATATCAAAACTTGTCAGATAACTTCCGTTTATTTCATCAATTCTCGACACATAAATTCCTCTTTTCAGTTTTACATGATCTACCTGAAAACTTGCTATTTTTTCCATATTTATTCTCCTTTCACGTCTTTTATATATTCCATTATTAATAATCCTATTTTGTCGTTCCTTTTTCCTTAATTTCCCTCTTCTTTTATAGTGTTTTAAATAATAGAAATATAACGAATTTTATTTATCTATCTTTTTATTTTTATGGATGATTCTATAAGCAAATCCAATGTCTGGCTGTAATTATATCCTTTTGATGCTGTACTTTTCGGCAATAAACTTGCAGCCGTCATCCCCGGTAGAGTGTTTACTTCCATAAAATACGGCTTATTTTCTACCACCATAAAATCCACTCTTGCAAATCCTTCACATTTCATTGCATAATAACTGTCTTTTGCAAATTTATCAATTTCTTCCTGTATTTTCTTTTCAAATTCAAATACAAATTCTCTTGCTCCTCCGGTTGAATATTTCGATTTATAGTCAAAATAATCTCCTGCTACAGCCTCTATTTTAAGAGTAGGGTACACTTTTCCGTCAATAACGGGAACACTTATTTCAGTTCCTTTCAACATTTCTTCAATTAATGCTTCTTTATCCATTTCAAATACAAGTTCAAGTGCTTTTTCAAGTTCTTCCTGATTTTCCACAAAACTTACTCCTATACTCGAGCCTCCGGAATTAGGTTTGACAACTACTTTGTTTCCCAGTTTTTCACTTATAAATTTAAAATCTGCCGTTTCTCCCTTTCTTACACTTACTCCCTTTGCCACTCTTACACCATAGGAAGAAACTACTTTTTTCGTCATTTCTTTATCCATACACACTGCACTTGACATAACTCCCGGTCCACTGTAAGCTATTCCCATACTTTCAAGTATAGCCTGTATTCTCCCGTCTTCTCCGAAAGCTCCGTGTAATGCTATATATACAAAGTCTGGATTAATACTTTTCAGTTTTTCAAATACTTCTTTTTCCGAATCTATTACAATATCAAAAATTTCATATTTTTCTTTATTCAAATTTTTTACAATTTCACTTCCTGTATTCAAAGAAACTTCCCTTTCAGTTGATACTCCTCCTCTTATAACTCCTACTTTTAACAATTTTGACATTTTAAACACCCTTTCACATTTTATACATTATTACATATCTTTAAAATCTTCTTTTATAAATATATATTTTCGTCCGCAGAAATGACACTCCACTTCAATTTCTCCTTCTTCTTTAAGAATATGCTCAATTTCTTCTTTTCCTAAAGTTATTATTCCTTTATAAAATTTTTCTTTTGTACAGTTACATTTATATTCAATTGAGCTTTCTTCCAACACTTCATAATCTTCCACATATTTTTTTACATGATTTCCCGATACTTCAGCCTCATCTTCGGCAACCGATATGTCTTCATACAAAAGTTCCACTATTTTTTCAAGGGAAAGTCCACCTATTAGAAGCTCCGTTATGCTCCTTATCTGTTTCAGCTTATCTTCAAGTTTGTCTATAAAACTGTCTTCCACTCCCGGAAGAAGCTGGATAATATATCCTCCCGCCTTTTCCACATCTCCATTGTCTTTCAGTTTAACTCCCAAAGTTACTACTGACTTTATCTGCTCGGAAATCAGGAAATAGTATGCCATTGTATCTGAAATATCTTCTCCATCGAGTTTTGTAAGACCTACAAAAGGTTCTTTCAACCCCATGTCTTTTATTACTTGTAAAGTTCCGTTTCCTATAAATCTTACTTGTCCTGTTTCATCAGTGATAAATTCTTTGTTTTCATTTATTATTTTATGAAATTTCTCTTCGGGATTGCCTGTATAACCTTTTACTTCTCCTTTTTTATTTGCTGTGGCAAGCATAGTTCCATACGGTCCTTCTCCCGATATTCTCAGTGTCAAAAGATCATTTTCTCCTTTTAAGTCTTTTCCCATCATTACTGCCGCTGTAAGAAGTTTCCCAAACAAAGTTGTAGCAACAGGATCCAGATTATGTATTTTTTTTGCCTCTTTAACAATTTCCGTCGTATCACACAAAAAAAATCTCGCACATTTACTTGTTCCTCTTATTAATCTTGATTTTTTCATTATCTTTTCCTTTTCGTTCTATGTATTTATTTAAAAAAGGCACTTTTGACGTGCCTCTATATTTATTTTATTTTTTATCCAACTTAGGCTCGGTAAGCTTCTGATCTTTTCCTGCACCCGGCCCTTCCTGAGGCAGCTGAGTTTCATTTCCCTCTTCAGAATCAATTCCCAAAGTGTTCAAATTTGACAATGTGGTATTTATTTTACCAAATAAAACATCTATATTTTCAGCCGTTACATTTACTTTACTTCCTTCTTTTGTTTTTACAACAATGAATTTCGTAGTATTTTTTTCTTTAGGTACATCATTTGACTCCAATATCTTTTTAAATTCCTCTTCTATAGGAGGAGTTTCACTGTTTTCAGAAAATGTATCTTTAAGAAGTCTCTGAAATATCATCAAAAATACTTTTTCCGTATCGACATTTTCAACTGAAACTGTAACTGCAGAAAAGTCGTCCTGCTTTTCACTGCTGATGATTTCATACTTCATATTTTTAAATAACGTTTCAAAAAATAACTGCTGCATCTTGTTGTTATACTCCAGTTTCAAATCTTTTGTGAAATCTTTATTAGCAGAGTATTTAGATGCTTCTTCAATTTTCTTCTCTCTTACACTGTCTATAAATTTTGATACCACGGCTTCAGGTTTAGAACTGCAGCCGATTACCAGAGTAAATACTAAAATGCCCAATAATATTCTCTTCATTTTATGGCTCCCATCTTATTTCTTATTTTCTTAATTTTACATTATTTAAAATAACAAGTCAAGTAGTTAAATTTGTATAGTAAATCAATATTTGACAATAACTCTCCTACCCAAATATCTTAAACATAAAGGAGGAAAATTCAAATCATATTTTGAATGTATTTCTCCATTTTCTTTCTTTAGCTATATATTTTTCCCATACTTTTTTATATTTATTATATATTTTTTCTGTTCTCCCATTTTTAAAATGTTTTCATACTTTTCACCAAAACCTGTTATTTTCCGAGCAGCTTCTTTCATTCTTGAAGTTTTAATCGGGCATTATAAATTTTTCTTTTTCAAATTTCCTACTTTTATTAACTCCTCAACTTACATATTTGTAAAGTTAATTCCGGCTTCCGGTACGAAATTTTATTTGGTCTCACAACACTTGATATTATCGGTTTTCTTTTCATTAAAATCTATAAATTTTTTCTAAATCAATATTTTAGTGAATATGTTCCATTTTCTGCCTTTATCCGATAAAGCTTTTTCAGGAAAAATCCATTCTAAAATCATATCCCCATTTTTCAGCATTTTTATATCTATTATATGAACTTTTACCGTTGTTACCGAAACTTCATAAGCTATATTGCCTATTTCAGCAATATTCAGTTTAATACCGCTGATTAAATTGGTATCTTTTGTTGCATAAATTATATAAAAAAGTAAATACTCTTTTCCAAGAAAATTTAATACACTACAAATTCTGTTTTCTTTCCATTAAATTCATAACTAGACTTTCCAACTCAACTCCATTTTCCAAACTAAATTATATTTCTTTGTATCAACTTTCAGCTTTATCTCATTATCCATAGGATTACTTAAAAAAATACCGAACTGTTCAGTTGATATGCTGTAAGAAAAATAAGAAAATTCAAGAACAATAATAATACATTTTTCTTAGTTTTTTTCATAATATCTTTTCTATTTTTTGACTTTTTCAGCTTTTCTTTAAATTTTCGATTTCCTTTTCAAGATATTTTATCTTTTTCACCATATCCGGAACTTTTCCCATAGACATTTTTATTCTTAAATCTTCCATATGCTCCCTCAAAGGATACCCCGACATTTTCTTTCCGTCGGAAACGTCATTTGTAACTCCCGATCTTGCAGCGATTACAACATTATTTCCTATTTTCAGATGCCCTGCCACTCCTACCTGACCCGCGAGAATAGTATTATTTCCCACTTCCACACTTCCGGAAATACCTGTCTGCGCTACAATAAAGCAGTTTTCACCAATAATGTCATTATGTGCAATATGGACAAGATTATCAATCTTAGTTCCTTTTTTTATTATCGTATCTCCAATAGTTCCTCTATCTATACATGTATTTGCACCTATTTCAACTTCATCTTCCAAAATAACATTTCCTATCTGTTCTATTTTCACATTATTTCCATTTACTTTAACAAAACCGAAGCCGTCAGAACCTATAACCGCACCGGGCTGAATTATAGACCCGTTTCCTATTTTTGTAAATTCTCTTATTGTCACATTGGAATAAATAATACAGTTATCTCCTATTTCAGCTCCTTCAAATATGGAAACATTAGGATAAATAACGGTGTTTTTTCCTATTTTCACATTATGTCCTATATATGTGTTTATTTTAGACACATTTGCCGTCGGGTCTATTTCCGATGAAATTTCTATCTGTTTTTCAAAAGACTTTATTTTCGGTTTAAAATAATTAAGTAATATCGGCATAAGCTCTCTCGGATTGTTTTTTACAATAATATAAGTTCTGTTCCCAGGAAGCTCTTTCAAAGGAGGAACTATTATTGCTCCTGCATTGCATTTATCAATACTTTTCAACATTTTTTCATCTGCTGCAAAAGTAAGTTCATTTTCTGTAGAATGAAAAAAAGGTGATAATCTGAGAAAACTCAAATTATCGTCTCCTTTTATTTCACCTTTTATTAATGCAGCTACTTCTTTAATATTATACATAAAGATTCCTTCCCGCATATTTTTATATACATTTTTATTAAATTCATTAAAATAAAATTTAATGTTCTGTTAAATCTATCCAATATCGCTGTATGGCAATCCCGTCCTTAATAACTTCGTTTTCCAATACACCGCCGTTTTTGATTATTGATTTTGCAGAGCCGATATTATTTCTGTCACAAGTAAGTAAAACTTTGTATATTTCGAGTTTTCTGCATTCCCGCAAAGCTAATGAAATCATGGCAGTTGCATATCCTTTACGCCTTTCTGTCGGACGGATTCCGTCTGCAATATGTCCGCCTGTATACAGTAACTCCTCTGTTAAGTAATGACGGATATTAACGGCACCGACAAAAATGTTTCTGTCTGTATCCAGACAGAACAGAGTTGTATCAGGAACGCGTCCGTCTGGTGTTTCTTCTTTTATTTCTAGGTTTTCAAGATAATAATCGAAATCATGAAAGTCATTTCGGAAAATCATCCGCGGTGAGTGATTGGTCCTGTTTTCCTCAATATCCTTCTTCCATTCTTCAAGCATATCAAACAGCTGTTCCTTGTATTCATAGGATAATTTTACCAGTTTTATGTTCATCTAAGACCAAATCCTCTCAAATTTTAATTTTTTTATAAAAAATTTAAACTGAAGAATATTTTATAATTTTTTCTTATAACTTAAAATACCGTATTTTAGAATGTCTGACCGAAGCTGAAGTAGAATTTTCCTCCTGTTTTTGTTCCGCCTTTTACTTCAGGGTCAAGAGGCCATCCATAGTCAAATCTTAACGGACCTATAGGAGTATTAAGTCTTAATCCCACTCCCACACCTTTTTTAAGGTCAGCAAAGTTATTAGCATTTTTTCTGTCAGGAGAATATACTTTTTTTCCATTTACTGTAGTAACATTCTGCCATGCATTACCTATATCGAAAAATGCCACTAACTGTATATGTTTATTTATTTGTGTTCTATTTTCCACTGTTGCATGGAATTTATTAAATCCGTCATATTTTCCATAATCGTATCCTCTTAATGTTTCCGCTCCCCCTATGCTGAATCTTAATGCCTCAGGTGTTCCGCTTCCTGTAGATCCCCAGACCACTCTGTATGCCATTACGTTTTTATCTTTAAAGAATGTTCTGTGATATCCTCTTAAATCTGCTTCAAACTGACTATATTTTCTTGAATCTTTTACTAAATCTCCGTATTCATATGCCAATGTCGAATAAATTCCTTTTGTAGGATTAAATGCATTATCTCTCGAATCATATATTAATGACGGTGAAATTGCTATAAGATTATATTTGTCATTAATCTTTTTTGAGCCTAAAATTTCTTTATAATGATCATATCTTAATGAACCTCTTACATATATCTTATCATTTAAACCTTTTCCGATAGTCCATCTTGTTCCTACTTTTCTTACTTTTTCGACTTCATCAGCCACCGCATCGTCATTAGCAGTTTCTTTCCAGTAAATCGCTCCTCCTCCTTGCACCCTTTCAGTTCCTCTGATCCAAGGATCAAAGAGACTTATTTCAAATGTTTTGTCTCCTTTATTGGATGCCTCTATATTAAAAGCCGCTTCCTGCCCTTTCCCCAAGAAATTGGAGTCGGAAAGCTTAATCCCTCCTACAAGCCCCACTGATGTACCATAAGATATACTTCCGTTTATAGTAGTTGTCGGTCTTTCTTCCACAAGAAATTCAACCACTCTTGCATTAGGATCATTTTCTTTGCCGCTTAAAACAGGTTCTATAGAAGTAAATATACCTGTTCTGTAAAGTTCTCTTATTGTAGCTTCTACATTTTTCATCTCAAAAACTTCTCCCGGTTTTACTGACTGGGATCTTTCAAATATATAAGGCTGTGTTCTCAGTTTTGAAGATCTCTCACTCGATCTTTCGTTATCTTTTTTAGATGCCACTTTTTTAAATGAAACTGAATCTACAATTCCTTCAGTAAGTTCAATATTTATATCTCCTGCAGGACTTACCGCTATAGTTTCAATTCTGGCAAGAGAATATCCAGCCTGGTTATAATGTTTTATAATTCCGTTTCTATCAGGATCAAGTAAATTTCCGTTTAAAATTTCCCCTTCTTTTATGCCTAACGCCTTTTTCAGTTCTTCCTGAGTAAATAACGTATTTCCTTTTACCGTTATGCTCTGCACTGTCGGATTTTCTTCTACAAGATATACTACAGAAATCGTATTATCGGTTTTTCTGTCGACTTTAGGCTCAACACTCGAAAAATAACCTGACTGGAAAATTTTTGCAGCTCCATCGATTGCTTCCTGTGGAGTAAAATATTCCCCTTCCTTTACAGGTACATCTTTCAGGAAATCCTGCTTATTAAGAGTCTGTATACCTGATATATCAACACTTGAAACTTTAAATTCCGTTTTTTGATTCAAATCTTCAGCAGACTCTTCCCTTTTAGCAAGTTCTAATGCATTCCCCGCTTCATCCACTTCAATCATAAGATTTACAGTTTCTCCTTCGATTTTCGGATATACATTTACATTTGAAATATAGCTTAATCTTTTTAATGCCAGATATATGTCGCTTAAACTTTTATTTGAATACACTTCTCCTGATCTAACAGGCAATTTTTCCAAAAGAAAGTCTTCAGGTAACTGATTCAAATGTGAAAATTGAATTGTCCCCACTCTTAAATCTTTTCCTTCAGCCATTACTAATCCGCTCATTGATAAAAACAGCGTAGCTGTCACTATTAAAGCGTAAATTTTTCTTTTCATTATTTCCTCCCTGAATTATTTAGTTAAAATGTCTAATTTCTTTTTTCGAAATATTTTTCTCATCAGATCTCTGAATGTATCCGCTCTTGCTGAAAAATCAACTCCGATATAGTAATTCATTTCATTTTTTATATTTCTTATATTTGAACCGTAGTTTATAGACTTTTCACTTCTTTTCGTAACTGTTTCTCCCCCTATTTTTATTTCAAAACCGTTAAATACGTTATAATTTACCCATGCATTATATCCTAAAGGATTTGATGTATTTGTTTCTTTATCTTTCGCTTGGAAAGGAAACTTCACTTCCAGATTCCAGAACCATTTATCCTTATACAGATTATCCTGTATATATAATGTCGTTGCTCCACTGTATTTCCCGGTATTTTCCGACTTCTGAAAATCTGTTTTTACAGATACATTTGTCAGTCCCAATGTTTCTCCAATTTTATCAGTTACCGGAGAAAAAATCAACTGATTTAATGTAGTATTCAGAAGAGAGCCTATTACCACCGCTCCATCCTGAGATGTTCCACCCTGACTGTTTTCATTACCCTGCCCTGTCGTATTAAAGGCAAGAAGAGATAAAATTTGTTCTTTTGCAAGTCCCGAATCGGATTTAAAAACCAAATTCGCATCTTTTAAATAACTGTTCATGGAAATTTCTATTCTTTCACCGTTTATTGAAGTATTTGCCTGAAAAATTATAAAAGGATTCATGTCTGCTACTGTCGCCAAAGGATCCGTAAATCTGATTTCAACATTTTCCAGATTAAATTTATTATTATTCAATACAAATGAACCTTTTTTCAACGTATAGTTCCCTAATAGGTTGACATTACCCGAATCATAGAATATTCTGCTTCCCCCGACTATTTCTCCTCTTATATTTTTTACAAGACTTACATTCTGTATATTTAATTTTAAATCTTTTGTCGTATGTATATTTATATCTACAGTATATTGTTTTACAATTTTGTCGATTACTTCTTCTATTATACCTTCTACTATTGTTTTTTCTTTCAACTGTTTTTCCTGAGCTTCTTGGGAAAGTTCCTGCTTTTCCCCTCCAAAATCAGGTATCTCCCTTATTTCTCCCGAATTTACTGTCAAATTCCCAAACAGATTATTTTCAGTAAATTTGACATCCCCACTTAAAATGAGGTCTATTCCTGTTCCGTATCTTACTCCGACTTTATTTAAATCGGCATTCAACTCAAATTTTCCTAACTCAAGTCTTTTCGTCCTCATAAAATCAGGCGGAATACTTGGGACATCAAGATCTCCATCAACTTTAAATGTTCCTCCGTTATATCCTCCATCAAGACGATTAACATTCAACTTTCTATTCACGACATTTATATCAGCATTTATATTTTCTACATTCGTAAGTTTATCCTTTGTTTTGTAATAAAAACTGTCAAGCAGCACTTTCCCGGTAGTCTGTTCATTTGAAAAAACTATATCTATATCGGCAACTCCTGAAGCTTTTTCAACGTCTTTTCCCACTTCGAGAAATGCTAAATTAAAGTCTTTTGCAAGAACCGACATATTATACTGAATAGGTACAAAATCAAGGTATCCGTTTATAAGTAAAGGATTTTTTTCATATTCAAGATAAAACTGTCCTATATTGACTCCTTTATTATTCGCCTGTATGTCTACATCAAGATTATCCACAGGAAATCCGCTAAGTACAAGTTTATCCGACTTTATTTTCAAATCAGTAAAAAATTCTTCAGGTTTTCCTTTTAAAATAAAGTTTAAATCAATATCACCACTGTATCCTTTTTCTTTCAAATCCTGAACTGAATCCAAAGTAAATTTCTGATTTTCAAGTTTGTAGTCTATATCTATGTTTTCTAAATCAAACTTGGTATTTGTCCTGAACAGTTCCTCTCCGTTATCTCCATACAATGTAAATTCTTTTATATCAAAAGTCCCGTATTTAAAGAGTTTATCCACATTTCCGTCTGAATATTCCATCTGTGCCGTTACTTGAGGAAGCTTAAAACTTTTATAACTTATATTATCAAAAATTACCTTTCCGGTCAAATCAAATTTATTTAAGTCACCCTTCAAATTAAGAACCGAAGAAGTTCCGAAAGTCAGATCTTTAAATTCAAACAGTTCAGGTATATCAGGCTCATTAAGATTGAGTACTATATCTGCAAGTCCTGTTTTTAAATCATACATTCCTCCTATACTGTTTTTTCTCAACTTAAAATCCATAAAATTAAGTACACTGTTTCTTATATCTACAGTCCCTCCTGTATCCCCTATATATTTGGAATGTATTGTAGTTTTTGCAGGAAGCATAGTTATATTTCCAGAAAGATTATCAAGTTTACCGCTTAAATTCGCAGTCAGACTATCTATATAGACATTAACTTCGGGCTGCACAGTATTGTATAAAACATAATTATTTAAACTCGAATTTATAGTCATATTCCCTGTTTTTAAATTATACTGTCCCCTTGCACTTAGTTTTCCGTTATGTAAATCTACAATATTTAAAATATTGTTTCTTATATCCAATTCTCCTGTTACATTTTTAAATCTCTGGTATCCTAACCACAACTCTTCCATTTTAGCATTTACATCTAAGTTTAGACTTAGTAAATTTCTTATTTTCCCCTTAGCATAAAGCTCTTCATATTCTATAATATACCGTCCGAAAGAGCTGTATATACTATAATTTCCACTGAGCTTATCAGATTTCCCGCTTATATGCATATTCAGAGATACGGGAAGCCTTGCAGTGTCAAGTCCTTTTAACTTATAGCCATACTGTCTTAGCAACTTCGCGACATCAAAAGATGAATATTTTCCCGAAGTAACTGTATAAGAGTGATACATCTCTTTTGTAGTGCTTCCTCTGACACCTACCGTTTGTCCTCCTGTATTTATATCGGCATTTACATTATAAGCTTTCTCTGTTATTACAATCTGCCCATTTATACTGTCGAAATATTTGTTCTGTCTACTTTTCAATTTTGCATTTATAACCCCTGACTCAACTATACCTTTTGTCCCGAAATCAAGCACAAGATTTTTTATATCGGGATTCACTTCATATGACCGTCCTTCGTATTTTAAACCGATGTAGTCTTTTCCTTTCGCATTTACCGTCATCAACTTTTTTAAAGGAACTATTATAAAATTTCCGTTTATTTTGGAGGATGTAAAATTCCCCTTTATATTGTTATTATTATCTATATTTCCCGTTCCTATTATTCTACCTATTTCATAATCGGAACCTTCATTTACAATTATATAATCTCCACTTCCATTTTTTTCTTTCACATTATATATAAATTTTCCGCTACTTATATGATTTTTTATTTTAAATCCACCTATTGTTTCGTCAAAATAAAATTTTGTATTTCTGACGGTCAATATCTGATTTCTTGTCATTGCTATTTCAGTTTCCAAATCTCTGAAATTATATCCTGCGAGTTCTATTCCTGAAGAAGAAAATTTACCTTGCAGTTCCGTTTCTTTAGATTTTGTATCTATATTTACATCCAAATTCCCTGTCACTTTTCCTGTAGCCTTTATTTTTGCTTCTTTAAAAAGTTTATACTTGGCGATTTCCTCAAAAGGAGTATTTTTTGCATTTAATTTAAAAGTCAGTATTCCTTTGTCAATATCCGAATCCAGTCTGAATGTCAGAGGATTGTCATCAAAGTTTTTTAAGGCATCTACGGAAACTGTATTTTTTTTCATTTCAATTACTGCATCTGCATTTTCAATATCTCCGTCATAATCCTCATAGAAAACTGTTCCATTTTTTACAATCAACTTTCCTTCAGCCTTTATTTTTTTTTCGGAGTTTCCGTCACTTAAACTGAGCGTTCCGTTTAACAGTCCTTTTTTTACTTTTATCATATCAAGAGGCACATATTGTCCAAGTTCTTCATTTATATTAATATCTTTAAATATAAAACTCAAGTTAAACTCTTTTTTACTCACATCACTATTTTTTTTTATATCAAACAATGATTTGAACGATTCTCTGTTATTCACAAGCTGTCCAAGCTTTATTCCTATTTTTTCCTGTCCATTCCCGTTTCCTTCCGCTTCCAAATAAAAACCTCTTGATTTGGAAATATCCAGATACCCCGACACATTATCCAATTTTTTTTCTATTTTCTTTTCAAAACTTATATCCGAATAATGAAGTACTGAATTATGCACATATATTTTCCCTATTCTGCTTACTCTGTCTATGTTTTTTTTATTCGGATCCCCAGGAGGAAGAATATTGAACATATTAAATTTATTGTTTTTATATCTTTCCAAAAATATTTCTCCTTTATACGCATCTACTCTGGGTAATCTTGAAGGAAGCATTAAGTTTACCGTAGCCGTAGCTTTTTCAGCTTTTATTACTACATTTCCCGTCTGATCTTTAATTATAAGATTATCTATACTGATTTTACTGAAACCATTCAATTCCACTTTATCAAATTCCACATTCAATCCTGTATTTTTCAAAATTTTCTGTAAATTCCCCTTAAAATTGTTTGTGGAAATATAAGCTTTTAATAAAAATAGAGATAATAAAAGAGGAACAAATACAAATAAGCTTTTTTTTAAATATTTATTCATCTATTACCTACCTCCGTTCTATTTTATTTCTATTCAAATTCAATATCCATAAGTCCGACTATTCTTGCCAAATCTTCATAATCAAAAAAATCAATCTCGATTTTTCCTTGCTTCTGTATATTTCCTCTTATATAAACTTTCGTTTCAAAAAATTCTCTCAGTTTATTTTCTAAAAATATTTTTTCATTGTTTTTTTCATCATATTCTTCATAATTCTGATTAATATCCTGTTTATACAATTTTACATCATTTTCATTATTTTTTTCTTTTTTTTCGAAATTTTTATTAACTTTTTTCGTATAATTTTTTACAATTCTTTCAGTTTCTCTGACAGAGTACTTTTTTTCAATTATTTTATATGCCAAATCTTCTATTTTTTCACTTTCCTGAATACTCAGCAGTGTCCTTGCATGTCCGTAAGACAACTCATTTTTTTTTACCATTTCTTTTACCGTTTCAGGTAATTTTAAAATTCTCGTCTTATTTGAAATAGACGACCTTGTTTTCCCCAGTTTTTCAGCCAGTCTTTCCTGAGTATACCCGTAAACTTCCATAAGCATAATATACGATTCAGCTTCTTCTATAGGATTCAGATTTTCCCTTTGAATATTTTCAAGCACTGAAATTTCATAACTTTTAGAATTCCCTGCATCCATCTTTATAACCTGCACGGTTTTCATTCCTAAATCCCTACATGCTCGATATCGTCTTTCTCCTGCTATTATTTCATATTTCCCCGTATCAAGCTTTCTGACTACTATTGGCTGTATAAGACCGTTATTTTTTATAGATATTTTCAATTCTTCCATTTTTTCATCATCAAAATATTTTCTCGGCTGATTACTGTTAGTAATTATTTTATCTATATCCAAAGCCAGTAATTTCATTTTTTTCCTTTCATGTTAAAACAATCTTTACAAAGGTTTTTTTGCAGGTATTCCTGTTTTTCTCGGATATTTAGTGTCAGTTTTCTTTATTTTCCTTATTCCAAATATAATTCTCTCATCACCGCATTCAGGAAGAGAAAGTTTATATATGTCTTCAACTGATGAATTTAAAATTTTCAGAGCATTTTCAGACTCTTCCAATTCATTTAAATTAAGTTTCTGAGGGAGAAATCTTCCTCCTGTTTTCACAAAAGGTATCATATATTCAAGTATAACTCTTAAATTTGCGACTCCTCTGCAAAGAGCGATATCAAAAGTTTCTCTATTTCCGTTTATCAATTCTTCAGCTCTTTCAAAACTTGTCTTCACATTTTTCAGTTGAAGTTTTTCAACTACTTCGTTTATAAAATCTATTTTTTTCCTCACCGAATCCACAAGAAGAAATTCTTTTTCGGGATAATAAATTGCAAGCACAAGCCCCGGAAAACCTGCACCTGTACCTATATCTACAAGTTTTTTTTCATCTTTTCCTATTATTTTCGTCAAAAGAAGAGAATCTACAAAATGTTTTTCTGCCATTCCTTTTTTATCTCTTATTGCAGTAAGATTCACAACCTTATTTTTTTCATAAAGAAAGTTTAAAAACTCTGTCATTTTATCAATTCTATCATTTTCTACAGAAATTTCCGATTTTAAAAGCAAATTACAGAAATAATCTTTAATATTTTCTTTCATTTCAACTGTTTCAATACTTTTCATAACTTCCCATACTTTCAATTTTTATTTTAATATGCCCTCAAGATACATAAGCAATACAGAAACATCTGCCGGAGTCACTCCTGATATTCTTGAAGCTTGTCCTACATTATAAGGTCTTTTTTCCTTCAATCTCTGTTTTGCTTCACGTGTAATCCCTTTCATTGTATCATAATCAAAATCCTCAGGTATTTTTTTATCATCAAGTTTTTTCTGCCTATCCATTATCTGTCTTGCCTTTACTATATACCCCTCATATTTCACCTGAACTTCTATCTGATATTCAGTTTCATCATCAAATGAAAGTTTCGGTATATTTTCCATAATTTCAGCAATGTATTTTATATCCTGATAGGTGACTTTCGGACGTCTTAATATTTCTTTCAGAGTAGTTCCGCTTTTCAGAGATTCATCATACTTGTCGAGTATTTCTACCAATCTTTTGTTACTTATACCAAGTTTTATATTTTCAAGTTTTTCTATAGTTTCAATTACATTTTTTTTCTTTTCTTCTATCCTGTTATAATATTTTTTATCTAACAAGCCTATTTTATAAGCTTTTTCCGACAGTCTCATATCGGCATTATCTTCTCTTAAAATAAGTCTGTATTCCGACCTTGCAGTGAACATTCTATATGGCTCAAATAACTCCTTATTTATAAGATCATCTATCATTGTTCCGATATATGAACTTTCCCTGTCAAGAATAAGAGGTTCTTTTCCTTTTATTTTCAAAGCTGCATTTATTCCCGCTATAATACCCTGAGCAGCAGCTTCTTCATATCCGCTCGTTCCGTTAATCTGCCCTGCAAGATAAAGCCCCTTTATTTTTTTTGTTTCAAGAGTATAATTCAATTCCCCCGGATTTACGATATCGTACTCCACTGCATATCCGTATCTCATTATATGAGCATTTTCAAGTCCTGCTATAGTATTTACTATTTTTTGTTGATATTCTGCGGGATAACTGGTAGACAAACCGCTTATATACACTTCCGCTGTATCAAATCCCTCAGGTTCCAAAAATAAATGATGACTGTCTTTTTCATGGAACTTGACTACTTTATCTTCTATTGACGGACAGTATCTCGGTCCCGTACTGTCGATACTTCCGTTATACATAGGGGCTTTGTCGAGATTATCCAGTATTATTTTGTGGGATTTTTCATTTGTTCTTGTGAGATAACATGATAATTGAGGTTTTGCAAGAACTTCCTCATCAGGAGTTCTCATAGAAAACTTTAACGGTACTCCTATTTCTCCTGGCTGTTCTTCCAGTTTAGATAAGTCAAGAGTTCTTATATCTATTCTTGGTGATGTTCCCGTTTTAAATCTCCCCATTTGAAACCCGAGAGCTTTTAAAGAATCCGAAAGCTCTTCTGAAGAAAGTTCCCCCATTCTTCCTCCTTTTATTCTTTTTTCACCAATATATAAAAGACCTTTTAGAAATGTCCCCGTTGCTGTAATTACAGCTTTTGCCTTAAAATCAAGACCTGTTTTGGTTCTTATTCCTTTTACTTCTCCGTTTTCAATTATAAATTCCGTAACTATATCTTGAATAATTTCAAGATTTTCCTGATTTTCAAGAACTTTTTTCATTTCCCTTGCGTATATTTTTCTATCCGACTGTGCTCTTAATGATCTCACGGCAGGTCCCTTTTTTGTGTTCAATATTCTCATCTGAACAAAGCTTTTGTCCATATTTCTTCCCATTTCTCCGCCTAATGCATCAACTTCTTTCACCAGATGACTTTTTGCCGGACCTCCTACTGAAGGATTACACGACATTACTCCTATATTATCAAGAGTTATTGTAAAAACGGCAGTTTTCATACCTAACCTTGCCGAAGCCAACGATGCTTCAATTCCTGCATGTCCCGCTCCTATTACAATAACATCATACTCTCTCATTTACTTATTTCTCCTTGTATTTTTATCTTAAATTTATTTTCATATATTTTTTTATCAGCATTTTATATTATACAGCATTAATTTATTTTTTTCAATCAAAATAAGGAACCTTACTTCTTTTAAAAACCAAAGTTTACAGCTCCTTATTTATTATTCTATTTTTTTATTTAATTATTTTAAATATTTCAGAAAGTTCATATCTGAACTTTGCCGTTTACTCTTCATCACGATAACTGAAACTCACCATATATTGAAGTCCATATTCATGTAAGAGTATAATCTCTTTATTACTTAAATATTTTTTAACTTTTTCTTTTTCAAACTCTTCTATGGCACAACTGTCTATTTTTAAAAATGGCTATCGTCATCATATTTTTCAAATCTATATAAATCTGTTTTAATCCTCAGCCAAATAACATTCTTCCACTTTCAAGAACTTTAAAATATTTTCCTTAAAATCCGTAAAACTCCTCTTTCATTATACTTTGCATTTCTTCTGCTATATCTTTTACATTTTAATATATGATTTACATGATCACTTTCAGCTGTAATTCCTTTTTTTGAAAGTATAATTACGATATGACGCATGTTCAAACTATTATAATTCCCTATGCAAATTCTTTAAAATTCTCTTTCATCTTTCTATTTTTCAAAAGCAGGAATTTTCATGGTTCAAATCCAAAAGAACTTGGTGACAGTCTTGCAGATTCCATGTATAGCGGAAAATCCTCATCACTTACTTTTTTCTCTACTGTTCCTCCTGCAAGTTTTACATCCCTCCCCCTTTTTATCTTTCCTACATGATTTTGAATTAATGGTGCTTTTAAGACTATTTCTTTTTAAAACAGTATTTCAGATTCATTGTTTACTATATTTTCTTGTTATTATCTCAAAAATAACTTTACATCCCTTTATATATATTATTCGTATCTACTTCTGCTTATAACAAATCTCTTTTTTCTTCATTCTCCTTTCCCATTCTATAATTTGTCTTTTTTTAATTTGCCGCTGTTATTTATCAAATATTTTTTGTGCGTCACTTTTAGGAGTTCCGTTAAGTATTCCTGCACATAAAATCAAAAAAAGATAAAATCTTTTTTCTTCATTTATTTTCCTTTCATTTTTTTGAAAATTCATAGTAATTTAAAATATTTATATGAAAAAATATTGTCCTGAATTTTAATCATATAAGCATTATAAATAAATTCATATCAGTTTTGTCTTAGTGTAACTATACTTTTATTTTGAAATAATATCGATTATTATAATATTATATACTTTAAATATTCATATTCGTTTTACATATATTTCAACAAATCCTATTCTATAAGAAATCATTTTTCTTCAACATTCAAAATTTTATAAAAAATATGAACTATATTTTGCGGAAAATCAGTTGTTAAATAAAATATTGCCTTTTTCCAAGTATAATTCATATTTTAAATTGAATATTCTTTTATTTAATTTTTTACAAAAAATTTAATTTCCCATATAAAGTTCTCTTAAAAAGAATTCTCCTCCTATTGCCATAAATCCAAGTCCTTTTACTTTAGGATTTACAAGATACCTTTTCTGCCTTTGAAACAGAACTATTACCGGAGCTTCTTCAGAAATTATTTTCTCCATTTCAAGCATTGCTGTTACTCTTGTTTGAGGATCCGCTGTACTTTTTACAGTTTTCACAAGTTCATCATATCTCGAATTTGTAAAATCTCCTCGATTATTGGCATTTTTCGAATCAAATAAATCCAGATATGTTATAGGATCTTGAAAATCTCCTACCCAGTTTGCCAAAGCCATTTGATAATCTCTCTGCTTTGATCTCTGTATTCTTTCTTTTCCTGTTACAATACTTAATTTTATTTCAATTCCAAGATTTTTTCTTAAACTTTCCTGAATATATTCAGCCATAATTTTTGTGTTTACTCCTTCAGCAAAAATAAGTTCCAGTTCGGGAAATTTTGTCAATCCTTCTTCTTTTAATCCCTCTGAAAGTAATTCCTTGGCTTTATCCAAGTTAAATTCAGGGATTGAAGTAGGTACTTCTTCTGAAAAATCTTTCTGAAGTCCTTTTATTCCAATTCCTCCCGGAACAAATGATTTTATATATTTTTCAGAATTACTCAATGCTTTTTCAACTAATTCTTTTCTGTCTATTCCCATGAGCAAAGCATTTCTTATTTTTATATTATTTATCGGCTTTACTTTTGTGTTTAAAAGTATATACCATACCCCACCATCATTTGCTTGCACCAATTCAGGTTTTCCTTTATATTCGGAAGACTGTTCCAATGTAACTGATGTCACATCCACTTCTCCATTTTTAAAAGCATTGGATGCAGCTGTTGTATCTATAAGTTTTAATGTAATACTATCTGCCTTTATATTTGAAGCATCCCAATAATCGGGGTTTTTCTCAAATGTAAAATGTGAATCATTTTTCCATTCTTTTAACAAATAAGGTCCTGATGATATCGTCGTTTCTGCTGAAGTAAAATATTTTTCACCAACTTCCTTAAAATACTTTTCATTTAAAGGCATATATGCCTTGAATGTTATTAAATCATCAAAATAAGGTGTAGGTGCTTCCAAAGTTACCTCCAAAGTCCTGTCATCAATAATTTTTATTCCCACTTCTTCAGCTTTTACTTTACCTGCATTAAATGCTTCTCCATTTTTTATAGGGAACAGGAGATTTGCATTACTTGCAGCTGTGACAGGATCTAAAGCTCTTATCCAGCCATCTCTGAAATCTTTTACAGTAATAGGATCCCCATTTGACCATTTTAATCCTTCTCTTAAATGAAAGGTCCATACTAATCCGTCAGAAGAGGATTCCCATTTTTCGGCAAGTCCTGCCACAGATTTTCCGTCCTTATCCTTTCTCAGCAAGCCTTCCATTATCAAGTCATCGACTGTTCCTCCCGCTACATCGGTAGTTATTTGCGGATCTATTGAAGAAGGTTCTGTCCTTAAATTCAATGATATTGTATTACTTTTTTTCAAATTTCCGCCGCAAGCCATTATGAAAATCACCACAGCAAGAGTTAATAATATTTTTCTCATTTTCCACACTCACTTTCTTTTAATTTTCATTTTCTTATTATATAATTATACCTTATTATTTTTGAAATTTCTACAATCAAATATTATTTTATATTCTTTATCATTTTTTCTTTCACTACTATTTTAATTTTTTATCTATTTCAATTAATTTTTTCAATTCCGTATAAAAATACATCCTATGTTGATATTCAATGCTATCAATAAAGCAGCGAAGAAGGAAGTATTCCTTTGATTTAAATACATCCTATGTTGATATTCAATTTAAATTATCATAATAGCCCTCTTTTAGACTTTTTCATTTAAATACATCCTATGTTGATATTCAATTGCTAACAATTATTTAGAAGTTATAGGAAATATATAATTTAAATACATCCTATGTTGATATTCAATATCCTGCTAGCTACTTTTCCATCTAAGAATAGAGTATTTAAATACATCCTATGTTGATATTCAATACATCTATAGAAAATTCACCACTTTTATGTTTTATATTTAAATACATCCTATGTTGATATTCAATAATCTTCCGCAATAATAGCCAATACTCCAAAATGCTATTTAAATACATCCTATGTTGATATTCAATGGCAGAATTGCCAGAAGCAATAAAATACGTATACAAATTTAAATACATCCTATGTTGATATTCAATACTTTTTGTAGAAAAAAGTCAACAAAACTAAGAGGATTTAAATACATCCTATGTTGATATTCAATCTTCATAAAATATTTTCTCTCTTAATTCCTTTCTTTATTTAAATACATCCTATGTTGATATTCAATAATCTTAATATTGACCTTAGCGAACATCCTCATCTATTTAAATACATCCTATGTTGATATTCAATACAGTAGATAAAGGCTAAAAAGCATTACTACTGCCATTTAAATACATCCTATGTTGATATTCAATCGACTATTGAATCTATAGCGTCTTTCAATAAATCCTATTTAAATACATCCTATGTTGATATTCAATAGAGATTACATACCTCAAGAAGTTAAAGAGTGCAATATTTAAATACATCCTATGTTGATATTCAATACTACGGCATTGAATAGAGCAATAGCGACTATTGAATTTAAATACATCCTATGTTGATATTCAATAATTTTTCTGGGTTTTCATTAAATTCATCTATTGTATTTAAATACATCCTATGTTGATATTCAATAACGTTTCAAGCCAGCTACGCTCATTCTTATATTCATTTAAATACATCCTATGTTGATATTCAATTTGCAAAACCAATCTGGGAAGTTCAAAAATTTAGTTATTTAAATACATCCTATGTTGATATTCAATCCTCTCTTCAAGCTCTATAGATCCTCAGCTCGTCGATTTAAATACATCCTATGTTGATATTCAATACCGATTAATCTTATATTTTTGATATACTTTATAATAATAAAACTCTGCTATATTTAATTATATACTTTTTTATCCCAACTTACAACTTATTTTTATGTAAATTCTTTTGCAATATAATAAAACTTATATTTTCAGATATTTTTTATAACATTATGCTGGGAAATAATATTATTTTTAACACTAAATGCATAAACTGCCACCTATGTTTATTTTAATATTTTTTATGAAAATTGAAAAAGACCCGAAAATAAAAATTCCATCGGGTCTCTATTTTTTTTAATATTAAATTTATTAAATTATTTTTCTTCTATACTTAAATTTCCGAAGAAATATTCTCCACCTATTGCAGTAAACTGCATTCCTTTAACTTTAGGATTTACAAGATATCTTTTCTGACCGTGTCTTAATGGTGCAACAGGCACTTCTTCCGCTATTATTTTTTCAATTTCTATCATAGCCGGAACTCTTACTGCAGGATCTGCCGAACTTTTAATTTTTCTTACAAGTTCATCATATCTCGCATTTGAATAAGATCCGTGATTATTTCCTCCGTTTGTCACAAATAAATCCAAATAAGTAATCGGATCATGGAAATCTCCCGACCATCCTGCTAATACAAAATCAAAATCTTTCTGCTTCATTCTTGAAACTCTTTCTTGGAATGTCATTGCCGACAATTGTAACTCAACTCCAAGATTTTTTCTTAAACTTTCCTGTATATACTCAGCTATCAGTTTGTTATTTCCTGAATCATTGAATATCATTTCAAATGGAGGAAATTTATCCATTCCAAGCTCTTTTAAGCCCTCTTCAAGAAGTTTTTTAGCTTCTTCAGGATTAAATACAGGTATTGTTGTGGAAACTTCTTCTGCAAAATCTTTATTTAATCCTCTTATCCCTATTTCAGACGGAACAAATGTTTTTGCAGTTTTTCCTGAACCGCTTAACACAGTCTGAGTCAATTCATCTCTGTTCACAGCCATAAGCAAAGCTTTTCTCACTTTTGCATTACTCAATGCTTTTGTTTTAGTATTAAACAGTAAATACCATACTGAACCGTCATTATTTGTAACTAATCTCGGATCATCTTTAAATTCTTTAGCCTGCTCCACTGTTATGGAAGTTACGTCAACTTCTCCGTTTTTAAATGCGTTAAATCCTGCCGCATTATCAGAAATAAGCTTAAATACGATATTATCAACTTTTACATTTGCATTATCCCAATAATTAGGATTTTTTTCAAAAGTCATTTCAGAGTCATGTTTCCAAGTTTTCATTATATAAGGTCCTGAAGACAATGTCTTATCCGCTTCAGTAAAGTATTTATCTCCCACTTCCTTATAAAATTTTTCATTCATAGGCATATATGTCTTAAATGTAATCAAATCGTCAAAATAAGGTGTAGGCGCTTCCATTGTTACCTCAAGTGTCTTATCATCTACAACTGTTATTCCTACATCTTCCGCTTTAGCTTTTCCTGTGTTATATGCTTCTCCGTTTTTTATAGGATAAAGCATATAAGCATATTCAGCAGCGGTTTCAGGATTAAGTCCTCTCAACCATGCCGCTTTAAAATCATTTGCAGTTATAGGATCTCCGTTTGACCATTTTATACCGTCTCTTAAATGAAATGTCCATTTAAGACCGTCAGGAGTAGCTTCCCATTTTTCAGCCAGTCCCGCAACAGGTTTACCTTCTTTACTTCTTCTGAGTAACCCTTCAGTTATCAAATCATCTACTGCTCCTCCTACTATATCAGTAGATAATTGGGGATCTATTGACTGAGGCTCTGAAACTGCATTCAAAGTAAATGTACTTCCTTTTTTTCCTGAATTTCCGCCTTCAGTACTTCCCCCTTTTCCTCCACAGGCCAGTATAAACATAAGCATTGTAAATGCCAACAATATTTTTTTCATTTTACTATCTCCTTCTTTCTTTAGGTTTTTTCGACCTTTATTTTAAACTAGATAATTTATTATACCTCATATAACGATAAATTTCTATTACAACTTTATAATATTTCATATATTTTATATATTCTTTTATTTACTAAAGAAATAAAAGAAAAGGTCCCAATATTTATGATCTTTTCAGTTTTTTCATACTTTTGTGAAAAAATTTAATAAAAAACTGATATTTCAATTTATTTCTTACTCATTCTTCTTTTGTGATATTTCATTGTTCTCTCACTTTTCCGTTAACGACTACAAAACTTTTTCATAAAATTTTAGATATAATAACCGAATATTTTTAGTTTCGGCAAAATTTAAGTTAAATTATTTTTCGGTTCAACTTTTTTCAAAAAAACAACAAAACAAACTATAAAATTTATTTCTGAATATAAGTTTCATCCAAATTATAATCTTTCCCTATAGCATTAAACTGAATTTCTTTTACTCTCGGATTTACGAGTTTGATCTGCATTCTGTTATATAAAAGACCTACCGGCATATCTTCTCCTATTATTTTTTCCATCTGTATCATAGCTTCTACTCTTTCTTTCTGATTCGCCGATGTCTTCACTTTTTTAACGAGTTTATCGTACTCCGGATTTACATATTGGGAATAATTGTTACCATTTGTCGATTCAAATCTTTCCAAATAGGAAATAGCATCATTATAATCTCCCGCAAATCCTGCCAATACAAGATCAAAATCTTTCTGTTCCATTCTGGCAAGTCTTTCCTGAAATGTCATTGAAGAAATTTTTATATTTATACCTAAATTCTTTCTAAAATTTTCCTGAATAAACTCAGTTATAATCTTATTATTACCCGAGTCATTAAATATCATATCAAGTTCAGGAAACTCAGTAATTCCAAGTTCTTTCATTCCTTCACTTAGCAGTCTTTTTGCCTCTTCTATGTTATATTTAGGAAATATTTCTCCCGCTTCCAAGGCAAAATCTTTATCTACTCCTATTATTCCTATATTTTTCGGAGTATATGTGTAAGCCGCACTTCCTATACCATTCAGCACCCCTCTTACCATTTCTTCCTTATCAATTGCCAACGATAACGCCTGTCTTATTTTTTTATTGGATAATACTTTATTTTTCATATTAAATATTACATACCATACTGAACCGTCATTAGTGTATTTTAAACGTGGATCTTCCCTGAACTCTTTCAACTGCTGAACAGATATATTCGTTACGTCAGTTTCACCATTTTTAAAAGCATTCAAATCCGCAGCGGCATCATTTATAAACTTCGCCTCAATTTTTTCAAGTTTTATGGCATCCTTATTCCAATAATTGGGATTCTTTTCAAATATAATGTCGGAATCCCGTGTCCATGACTTTATAATATAGGCTCCCGAAGATATTGAAGTATCAACGGAAGTCATATATTTTTCTTTTACACTGTCATAAAATTTACTATTCAGCGGTAAATATGTCTGGACTCTTACAAGGGAATCAAAGTAAGTTACAGGAGCTTTTAAAATAACTTCAAGAGTATAGTCATTCACAACTTTTATTCCGACATCTTCAACTTTTGTCTTACCTGTATTATATTCTTCGGCATTTTTTATAGGAAAGAGCATAAAAGCATATTCAGCTGCTGTTTCAGGCTTTAAAGCTCTCAGCCATCCCTCTTTAAAATCATTTGCCGTTATTGTATCACCGTTTGACCATTTGGCATTTTTTCTTAAATAAAACGTCCATACTAAGCCGTCATCTGAAGTTTCCCATTTTTCAGCTATTCCGGGAATAGATTTTCCATCTTTTCCCTGCCTTGTAAGTCCTTCTCCTACAAGAGAATCCACAAGTTCTCCTGTCGCATCATTTGCAAGCTGAGGATCATAAGACTTACCTTCCTCTTTCAGATTCAACAGTAATGTTTCACCGGTATTATTTACTGCGGCTTTATTTCCGCATCCTAATATGAACAATACTGCCAGTACTGTAAATAAAAATTTTCTCATTTGTCTTTGCCCTCTCTAACTTCATAATTTTATTTTTTTATAGATGCATTATAGAAATCTATAGGATTTCCCACAGCTTTTATTGAAACTTCTTTCAAATCAGGGTTTATAAGGTAAGCTGCTACCTGATAATAAAGCCCTGAAACATTATAATCTTCCATCAACATTTTTTCAGCTTTCTGCATTGCTTCTATTCTTGCTTTATGATCGTTGCTTGCTTGAGCAAATGCAACTAATTTATCATATTCAGGATTTGAATATCTTGAAACGTTCAGACCCGTACCCGTAAGGAACAGCTCCATATATGTCATCGCGTCTGCATAATCAGGTCCCCACGCATATCTTATTATTTCGTAGTTTCCTTCGTTTCCTCTGGATAATCTTTCCTTATATGTTATTATTTCAACATTTATATCTATACCCAATTTTTCTTTCCATTGAGACTGATAAAATTCACTTTCTTTTTTTCCTGTCCCTTTTTCATCGGCAGTTAATGTCAATTTTACCTGATCAGGAGTAATCCCCAATTCTTTTAATCCTTCTTCAAAAAGTTTTTTTACATCCAAGTCTTTATACTGTGCATAAAGGTCACCTAATTCATCTCTGAAATCTCCTGAAACACCAGGCATCCCGTTTGCAACTATTCCTGAAGCTTTTACCCCTCCGTCATTTAAAATATCTTTGACAAGAGCATCTCTGTTTATGGCAAGAGATAGTGCCTGTCTTATTTTTTTATTTTTCAATATCGGATTCTTCTGATTAAATGCCAGATAATAAACTCTTCCATCAGGAACTTTACGCAGTTCCGGCTTACCTTCAAATGAAATTATTTTTTCCACTGAAATTCTTGTCAAATCCAATTCTTTATTTTCAAACAGATTTGTCGCTGCTTCAAAATCAGTCACCATCATTGCTGTTAAAGTATCAATTTTGATATTATCTTTATTCCAGTAATTAGAATTTTTTTCCATTACCACTCTATTGTCATGTATCCATTCTTTCATTGTATATGGACCATTGTATATGGATTTATCCGCTTCTGTAGCATATTTATCCTTATATTCGGTTATAGCTTTTTCATTTAACGGAAAATAAATAGGCATTATGAGTGTTTTACCAAAATATGCGGCCGGTTTCGACAATGTTATTTCAAGTGTATAATCATCTTTCACTTTTATTCCCACACTGTTAAAATCTTTGGTTTTCCCCATATTATAATCTTCAGCCCCTTGAATATAATACATTATAAAAGCATATTCAGCTGCAGTGGCAGGTTCCAGACCTCTTTTCATTCCTCTGAAATAATCATAAGCATTAACTGTATCCCCATTTGACCATTTCATTCCCTGTCTTATTTTAAAGGTCCAGATTTTTCCATCTTCAGAAATATCCCAGCTTTCAGCTCCTGCAGGAACAATTTCACTTTTTTCATTTAATCTTACCAGACCTTCATAAAGCATACCGGATACCATAAATCCTCCCATATCCGTCAACAGTTGAGGATCAAGTGAAGCAGGCTCAGCTTCCATATTAAAAGAAACTGAATTTCCACTCATTTTTTTTCCTTGATTTTCCCCGCATGATACGACTAAAATCATCCCTACTAAAAACAACAATATTTTTTTCATAATTCCTTCCCTCCTACATAATAATTGTTCTACAATTTACACTTAACTTTTAATTTATAATACTGTATCTCTGATATAATTATTATATATTTTTTCAATTATTTATACAATTATTTATTATTTATATAATGATTAGTTTTATAAATGGTAATTTTTTTATTTATCTGTTATAATAATAAAAAGAATTATCCCGAATCATTTAAATAGGGTCTTTCCGATTTTAATACCTAAATTGAAATTTAGATATTAAAAACCGGTATTCTCCCATCTGAAATAATTCATCTTTTATTTATTTTTTTGCTTCCTTAATGTCTTCAGCTAAAGTTTTTCCTGAAATAAAAAGTATTTTTGATAAATTTTCTACTTTTATATAGTTCCTTGTATTTATAATATATTCCATTGTATATTGTATTCTTTCTTCTGAAGTAACAGGTAGTGTATTACTCTTTTTGAATAAATTTATATCTGAAAATTTTTCTCTGTCATATATTTTCAAAATATAATCTTATCCCGATTTTGAAATTATAATTGCTCCGCTTTTTTCAAAAATTTCATTTAACTCTTTTAACGGTTTTCTTACTCTTTTACTGCTTATATTCAGCTTTTTAGATAAATTTTCAGCAGTTTTATATTTATCTTCTGATAATAAATCAAATATTTTCCTTATTCTACTGTCCAAAATATCCAAACTTCACTTTATATTTATCTTTTCTTATCTTAGTAATTAAAGTATAACTTTTATTTTTAAAACATCAATTACTATTTTTTCTTTTATATTATGGCAAAAAATTTCTCCAAATATAATTTAATGTAAAAATTTGAAAAATTTTAACATCCATTTATTTTAAAATATTAAAAACCCGACAGTATATTTTATCTTTTTTGATTTAGATAAAATTTTACTATCGGATTTTATTTACGGATTTTTTATTTTTATACAATAAATAATATTTAAAAAATTTTAAAATAATAAATACTTACATATTATAATAAACTTTCCTAAAATCTATCTAAAATATACAACATAATAACTGTTTTAAACATTCCAAAAATTAAAACTTATTTTCTTTTTAAAATACAACACAATATTTATTTTAAATTATAAATCAGTCTATTTTTGAATCGGTTTTACTAAAACCGAATATTATATCAGATTATGTTCCTCCAAAAAGGAAGTCTCTACAAAATGTCCCGGCCTATATTCTGTAAGTTCAGATTTTTCAGGTATAATTCCGATTTCAGAAACATCTCCCACGGGACTTCTCAAATATGATTCTTCCATTTCTATTTTTTCAGTCTTCTTATGTTCCGGATCTGCTACAGGCACTGCTGAAATAAGTGATTTTGTATAGCTGTGTACAGGGTTGTTATAAACATCATCAGGATTTCCCAATTCTACAACTTTACCTCTATACATAACCGCCACCCTGTCAGATATATATTTTACCATTGATAAATCATGAGCAATAAAAAGCAATGTCAAATTACGTTCTTTTTGTAAATCTTTCAAAAGATTTACCACTTGTGCCTGAATAGACACATCAAGAGCCGAAATAGGTTCATCACATATAAGAACTTCCGGATCTACTGCAAGAGCTCTAGCTATTCCTATCCTTTGTCTCTGTCCTCCTGAAAACTCATGCGGAAATCTGCTTGCGTGTTCTCTGTTAAGTCCGACTACTTCAAGGAGTTCATACACCTTTTCCATTCTTTCCTTTTTAGACGAAGCCAGTTTATGAAGGTCTATTCCTTCAGCTATAATATCTCCTACTGTCATTCTAGGATTAAGTGATGCCTGAGGATCCTGAAATATCATTTGAACCTTTTTAGTAAACTCTTTATTGTTATATTCATCTGTCAGTTTCCCGTCCAATATGATTTTTCCTGCAGTTTTCGGATAAAGTATGCTCAATGTCCGTCCTAAAGTAGTTTTTCCTGAACCTGATTCACCTACAAGACTTAAAACTTCCCCTTTATAAATATCCATTGTTATATTATCTACAGCCTTCAAAACCTGTTTTTTCTTCATAGGGAAATATTTTTTCAGATTTTTCATTTCTATCATTTTTTTTCTGTTATTTATGTCAGTCACGTTACTCATCCCCCTTTTTCCTATTTACATTATTAAAAGGAGTGTTAATCTCCGGTGCTCCGTCAACATATAACCACGATTTTACAAAATGATCATTTCCCATATTTATCATAGGCGGTTTTCTCTCATAATCAATTTTCATTGCATACTCGGACCTCGGTGCAAAAGGGTCTCCCGCAGGAGGTTTTAACAAATCAGGAGGTGTTCCGGGTATAGACTCCAACTTTTCATTGCTTTTCATATCAAGTCTCGGAAGCGATTTTAAAAGTCCCCATGTATAAGGATGTTTCGGATTTTTAAACAATTCCTTAACAGGAGCTTCTTCCAACTTTTCTCCCGCATACATTACCACTACTCTGTCGGCTGTTTCAGCAACAACTCCAAGATCATGAGTTATAAGTATTACTCCTATGTTCAGTTCTTTTTTCAGATTATTTATCAATTCCAGAATTTGTGCCTGTATTGTAACATCCAGTGCCGTCGTCGGCTCGTCACATATTAATAAATCGGGTTCACATGATAATGCAATTGCAATAACCGCTCTTTGTCTCATTCCTCCTGAAAACTCATGAGGATACTGGTTGAATCTTTCTTTAGGTTTAGGTATTCCTACTTTTTCCAACATATCTATAGCCTGTTTTCTTGCTTCGGATTTACTTACTTTTTTATGTATCAAAATACCTTCCATTATCTGCTTTCCGACTTTTATTGTAGGATTCAGGGAAGTCATAGGATCCTGAAATATCATTCCTATTTTTCCTCCTCTTAGTTGTCTCATTCTTTCATCTGAAACTTTTACGAGATCCTCTCCTTCAAATAAAATTTCTCCGCTTTTTATTTCTCCCGGCGGCATAGGTATCAGTTTCATGACAGTCTGCACGGTAACAGATTTTCCTGAGCCTGATTCTCCTACTATTGCCAATGTTTCTCCTCTATTTACTGAAAAACTTATATTTCTAAGTGCTTTTACTTCTCCTGCATAAGTATTGAAAGAAACACTTAAATTTTTTACTTCTAAAATTTTTTCATTCATTTTTTTCTCCTGATATTCTTTAATTATCTTTTTAAACTTATGATCTCAGCTTCGGATTCAACGCATCGTTCAGTGCATCTCCCACTATATTAAATGCCAGTGTTATCAAAGAGATAACAACAGCAGGTATTATAAAGAGATACGGATATGAATCCATATTTGTAAATCCATCAAATACTAGATTTCCTAATGAAGCCTGCGGTATAGGTACTCCAAGTCCGATAAAACTCAAAAACGCCTCTGTAAATATAATATTAGGTATATCAGTTGTCAACCTTATAATTATTACACTTAATGTATTCGGTATAAGATGTTTTAAAGTAATCCAGAAAAAGTTTCCTCCCAATGATTTTGAAGCTAAAACAAATTCACTTTCCTTTATTTTTAAAACTTCTCCTCTTACAAGTAAAGAATAACCGACCCATCTTGTCAGGGACATTGCTATAATAATAGTCTTAACACTATTCCCCATTACTACCATTAATAATATTATATAAATCATTGAAGGTATAATCATAATAATTTCAACTATTCTTGTCATTACACTGTCTACAATTCCTCCGAAATAAGCGGATACAGCTCCATAAACAGTTCCGAAAACAACACAGATTATTGCTGTTATTATTGACAGTTGCATTGATATTCTTATTCCTTGAGAAAGTCTCGCAAAAAGATCCCTCCCAAGGTTATCTGTCCCCAGATAGTGACCTGTCGCTATTCCTTTCATAGGACTTAAAAATTTTATTGATAAATCCTGTGCCCTGTATGAATACTTTGTCAACATCTGTCCGAATACTGCCAGAAACAGAAATATTCCCATTATCCCTAAAAATGTCAATGCAAGTTTATTTTTCTTGAATCTTCTCCATCCGTCCTGCCAGAAAGTCAAACTCGGTTTATAAATTACTTCACTTTGAGCCGTATCAGGTCCGATAATTTCAAAATCGTCACCCACAGGTAAATACTCTTCCATATTTTCAGTTACTTTATCCGTCATTTACGCTTCATCTCCTTTCCCGAGCTTGATTTTCGGATCAACCATTGCATATACTATATCCATAATTATCATCATTCCTATTAAAAATGCAGCATAAAACACAGTTACTCCAAGAACCATAGTATAATCCCTGTCATTTATACTTTGAATATAATATTTCCCCAGCCCCGGAATTGTAAATGCCTTTTCTATTACAAATGAACCCGTCAATACTGCTGCAATAGTAGGTCCCATTATTGTAACTATAGGCAAAATGGCATTTCTTAAAGCATGTTTCCAGACTATATTACGAGGCTTGACCCCTTTGGCTATAGCGAGCCTTATATAATCCTGTCCCATAACTTCTATCATTTTATCTCTTAAAAGTCTTGCTATCAATGCGACTGTATAAAGTCCCAAAGCTATGACAGGCAATATTTTCTTTTCAGGCTTATCCCATCCTGACAACAGTATTCTTACAAAAGGTAAATTAAACTTATCAATAAGAATTCTATTATGCACATCTACAAAGTATTTTTGCATAAGTCCTGCAAGGACAAAACTCGGGACGGATATCCCTATGACCGCTATTACCATAGCAATCTTATCCTGATATTTCCCCCTATTCAATGCTGCAATTACTCCCAGCGGTAATCCTAAACATAATGCAAATATTATTGATCTCATTCCCAAATCAGCAGATACCGGAAAACTTTGGGCTATAGCTTCATTTACAGTTCTTCCTCTGATTTTCATTGATAATCCTAAGTCTCCTTTGGCAACACTTTTCAGATATTCCACATATTGAACTCCCAAAGGTTTATCCAGATGATATTTTGCCATTAAATTTTCTTTAATTTTCGGAGGGATTGCCTTTTCACTTTGAAACGGATCTCCCGGTAACAAATGCAAAAGAAAAAATGTGATTGTTATTACAAGCCATAATGTCACAAGTCCCATTGCTATTCTGTTTACCAAAAATTTTAAAACGTTTTTCATTTTTCTTCCTTTCCCTGTTTATTTTATATATATTATTATATTACAATTCATTTTACTTTTGCAAGTTATTCTATCCTTATCCCCTCATATATTTTTCTTATTGTTATATATATAAATATAATTTTTCAATATTTTCGTTGTTTTCCTGTCATTTTCAGCGATCAAATCATAATTATTTATTGTAATATACTGTTAAATTATGTATAATGAAATCAGATAAACCAATTAAACTTAAATGGAAAGGAGATGTATGAATTTAATCCGTTCATACACAAATATTATGAATTTTAACGATTACAAATATGAAAGAGTTGAAATTGAACCTGTAAAAAAACAGTTTCATGAACTGATTGAAAAATTTAAAAATTCTTCTACAGTTGATGGGCAGTGTAAATATATGAATGAAATTATTTCTCTTAGAAACCATATAGATACTATGACTACCCTTGTTTCAATCAGACACAGCATTGATACTACAGATAAGTTTTATGACGAGGAAAATGAATACTGCGATGAAATAAATCCTATTTTATTCGGTTTTGTAACGGATTTCTACAAGGCACTTACAACATCAAAATTCAGAGCCGAACTTGAAAAAAAATACGGAAAATTTCTGTTCAATTTGGCTGAATGTTCATTAAAAACCTTCAATGAAAACATTATTCCTGATTTACAGGAGGAAAACAAACTGTCAAGTAAATATGACAAGTTAATTGCAAGTGCAAAAATTTTATTTGACGGAGAAGAAAGAAACCTTTCTCAAATGGTTCCTTATACTCAATCCAAAGACAGAAATATAAGAAAAAATGCAGCTAAAAAAGTTGCCGAATTTTTTGCCGAAAACAGAGATGAATTTGACAATATATACGATTCTCTCGTAAAGGTAAGAACTGAAATCGCTAAAAAACTCGGATTTAAAAACTTTGTGGAATTGGCATATGCAAGACTTTCGAGACTTGAGTACAATCCTGAGATGGTTGCTTCATATCGTAAACAAGTTTATGATAATATTGTTCCTCTCCATTCGGAATTAAGAAACAGACAAGCTAAAAGACTCGGACTTGATAAGCTGAATTTCTATGACGAACCGATAAAATTCAACTCAGGAAATGCCAACCCTCACGGCGAACCCGAATGGATTTTAAATCATGGAAAAACCATGTATCACGAACTTTCTAAAGAAACTGACGAATTTTTCACTTTTATGACTGAAAATAATCTCCTTGATCTTCTTTCAAAAAAAGGAAAAATGAGCGGAGGATATTGCACATATATACCTAATTACAAATCACCGTTTATATTTGCAAACTTTAATGGAACGGCACATGATGTGGATGTGCTTACTCATGAGGCGGGACATGCTTTCCAAGTTTACGAGAGCAGAAAATATGAAATTCCTGAATACTTATGGCCAAGTTATGAAGCTTGTGAAATACATTCAATGAGCATGGAATTTCTTACATGGCCATGGATGAATTTATTTTTTGAAAATGATACCGACAAGTACAAATTTATCCATCTTTCTGAAGCCCTCCTATTTATACCATACGGAGTTACAGTGGACGAATTTCAGCATTGGGTATATGAAAATCCTGAAGTTACTCCTGAAGAAAGAAGAAAAAAATGGATTGAAACAGAAAAAAAATATCTACCTACAAGAAATTACGGAGAAATTGAAGAACTGAAAGAAGGTATATTCTGGTTCAGACAAGGACACATTTTTGGAAGTCCGTTTTACTACATTGATTATACACTTGCACAAGTGTGTGCTTTCCAGTTTTGGATTAAATCAAGAGAAAATAGGGAAAAAGCATGGGAAAAATATTTGCATTTGTGTAGACTGGGCGGAAGTAAACCTTTCCTTGAATTACTTAAAGAAGTTGACTTAAAAAATCCTTTCATTGATGGAACTATAGCTTCAATTATTCCCGAAATAAGAAAATTTCTTGACAATATTGATGATATGAAATTATAAAAAATTTTTAGAAAAATTTTAAATATCAAGAAAAATTTCGACATTCAAATTATTTCGGAGAAAAAATGTAGGAATTAAACATAAAAAAATCTTTATTTAAGTGGAGCAGTGTTCACAACTTTTTAGCGATTAAAATATTTCCGAATAGAAAATAATCCAAGTTAGATAGTTTTTTGATACGACTTTTAAAAAACCCTGTAAGGCCTTAATTATTAAAGCTTTATAGGGTTTTTCTTTCCATTAATTAAAAAATTTACTCCGTTACTTTACAAACTATATCTTTTGATTTTGCAGAAGCTTTATAAACAGCTTCATCACCTTTCATATGTATTGACAATCCTTTAGAATCTTTATACAATTCTCCGCTTCCCGAAACTGCCCTTTTTAGCTGATGAGTCCCTGTTCCGTTAGTTAATGCAACTTCCTCACCGCCAGCCATACTTTCAACCATTACTGTAATCTTCCCACAAGTATATGTCTTTTTCATACTTTCTGTCATTTTATTCTCAGTCATTTCCATTTTATCGGTACTACTTTCAGATGTCATAGTATCGCTCATCTTATTCTCAGACATCATATTATCAGAAGATGTAACTGTTGTTGTAATATCTTTTTCCATTGCTACTGACTTCCCATTTCCACCTGATGAGCAACTTACTGCCAGTATTGCAGAAAATAATCCCGCCATAATCTTTTTACTCATTTTCAATAAAATCACCTCTTTTCTAAGTTTTTTATTACAAATAATTTATACCCTTTTTTTCTTTTATCTATTTTTGTATTTTCATATAGATTATATAAACTTATCTTATAAAAAAATTAGTCTTAAAGAGGTAAAAATACTTTTAAAATATTAATTTTATCTTATTTTTAAAAAACTTCTTTATATAAAATCCTGCTTCGATCATAAATATCATAAATTACTAAAGTTATTTTTCCCGGAACAGGATTAATTCCCCTTATTTTACTTGCAACTTTTGTTCCTATGACTTTTATTTCACTTGAAATTATATGTTCCCTCGGATATAAAATGACATCAATACCTTTGGCATAAGTAGCTGCTTCAATTTTCAATATTTTGCTATGTTCCTTTTTTATCTGTTCTAAAACATCATAATATTCTTTTACTATTGAATCTACGGTTACTACAACTCCACTTGCCTCATCAGCTTTGACAAACAGTGTGTAAGTAATTCCGTTTTTTTCAGCTTCGATTTCTTTCACTTCTTCTTCCATAGTCTTGTCAGTTGTGTTTCTTATGTCCGATTTTGGAGTATACCCTTCTTTTTTCACATAGTTTAAAATTGCTTTTTCCTCGTTAAACTTACCTTCTATTTCAACTTTCGGCAGCACTTTTATAACTGTCTTCTTTACTGCATAACCTGACACTGAAAATAACAGCAATAACGAAACTATTATCTTTTTCCTCATCTCCGTATCTCCTTATAAATACACTGCATATTTGCAGTATTGTATTTAATTCCCGTTATTTCACTTCACTTTCTTTTACAGACTGTATATTTAAAGTTCTTCCATCTTTGGAAACAGGAATTTTCACCGTTCCTTTTTTCACTTTTTCTTCCAGTTTTTTTAATAAAGGATTTTTAAAATTATAATTTATAATTGTCCAATTTTTATCAAGTTTAGGTGTTACTTTTCTGTTTTTTTCCTCAGTAATATATTTTATTATTAAGTCTCTCATTCTTCCGTTATCCTGCATTTCCAAATAAGAATCATAATATTTATCTTTATCGGTTACTAATTTTAAAGTGGAAAGAGTCCCGTATCTATAATTGTTTACCGCCAACTTATAAATTTTATTTTTATCAATCGGCTGTCCGTTTATTTTCACATCTACTATTCTTTGTCCTTCAGGTTTTGTTATATCTATTTTGTAGTTTACCCCTGAAAACATATCATAGTTATATCCCCTTACATTTTCATTGAAACTTATTGTTAAATCTCCCGGTTTCAACTGATTATAGTATTTTGCCGACCATTCCATATATTTCAGAAGATTTTCTCCTGATATATTCACTCCTATAAGAGTATTTGTAAATTTGTAAATAAATGCTACATCTTTTCTTTTAAACAGACCTTTTTTCAAATTCGATCCGAAATTAAATATTGCGGCAGCTGAAACATCAGCTTTTGCATAATGTTTCTGAACTTCATTAATTAACTGGATTATAGGTGTTTCCATAAGCATTGCTGTAGGCATTGTGGTAATTTTATCTTCTCCTGTTATAAAATCCGGTCTTGCTATAAATGTCTCAGTTACTTCTCCCACAGTTTCATTAGCATATTCTTTCGATTTTTTATCTACATATGAATATTTTGTTTTTATTTCTTCATCTTCAGGAACATTTTTAGAAGAAATATTTTCAGTTATTACTGTTTTTTTCTTTGTTGCAGTATTATAAGTTACCGTTCCTTTGGCAAGATACGCTCCATAAGCTCCCGGTTCTATTACTTTTACATTTCCCACCTCAGTATTATACACCGCATGCTCATGTCCTCCAAAAATTATATCAAACTGAGGAAATTTCTTGGCAAGTTCGAGAATACCGTCACCGCCTTTTTCATCTTCTCTCCCTAAATGAAAAGAACCGACAAGTACATCATACTTTCCTTCCAATTTTTTAAGAATATCTTTCAGAGATTCTTCTCCTGATAAAAATTTCAGACCTTCAAAATGCTCAGGAGTAGATGCTTCCCATGTGGGAATATGCGGCACAAGAAATCCTACTATAGCGACTCTCACTCCTTCTATGTTTTTGATTATATAAGGTTTTACAAAATGTTTTCCATTATCAGTTCTTACTACGTTAGCTGCAAGAACATCCCCCTTAAATGCCTTTATATTTTTTTCCAGAAAAGATTTTTCAAAATTAAATTCATGATTTCCCAATACAAAAACATCAAATTTCAAATCATTTATAGTTCTTATTAACGGATGAACTTTTTCGTTGTTGAAAAGCTCGGCACTGTTATCCTGCAACAAATCTCCATTATCTATTAAAATTACATTTTTATTTTCTTTTCTTTGCTGTTTTATAAGAGTAGCTATTCTTGTAAGACCATTATCACTTTTCTGCTCATCAACCGCATAATCATATGAAAAAAGTCTTCCGTGAATATCAGATGTTTCTAAAAATACAATTTTTACTTCTTTGGCAAATAAAGACATTGCCATCATTAAAAATAAACTTATCAGCCTCTTTTTCATTTTACTTTACCTTCTTTCTTCAATTTTTTATACTTTTCCCTTCCTTCTTCTATTGTAAATTCTCTACTGTATTTGATTTTATTCAATTCATCTTTTATATAAAAAATTTCTTCCAAATCAATACCGTAATCATTCGCTATTGCAGCAATATAATAAAAAATATCAAAAAGTTCCTCTTCAATAGTCCCTTTTATATTATTTCCGGTGTATCTGATATTTTTTCTTATATTTTCCGCAAGTTCTCCAAATTCTTCAATTAACTTTAATATAAGTCGTTGCCCATTCTCTTTTTTTCCATTGAGGTTTCTTTCGTCTCTTTTTTCTTCTTTCAGACTTCCCTGTTCTATATGTTTTATCAAAAATTGAAATTCTTTTATTGTCATATTTTCAGTTTTATCTTTACCTGACAAATTTTCCACCTCCTTATAACATTAACCGAGCCGCTTTTTTTGAGAGCGGCACGATTTCTTTTATATATTTTCGGATTAATATTTAAAAATTACATTTGCTGAATCAGGTTTTTCCAATTCTCCTTTTTCTTTCAGATATTCAATAAATGCAGTTTCCACTCCTAAGAATGTATTTACTCCCGGTCTTTCACTATTTACTTTTCCGAATGTGGCATATCCGTCTTTTCCTGCTGCTATATATGAGTTTGTTCCTACATTATACATTTTTTTCATATCAATAGGAATCCATTTATTTGTTTTTGCATCAAATACTTCAACTTTCTTAACTCTTGTACCGAGACTTCCTTCCTTAGATGCTTCATATCTTATTCCCGCTCCATAAGGGAATGCTCCTGAAGATCCTCCTTCAAAAACAAAGTTCAATGCATCTTCTATAACCTGTTTTATTTCAGCTCCCGACATTTTCAATATGTAAATTGTATTTGAAGTAAACGGTAATAATGTGTAAACATTATCGTAAGAAAATTCTCCCGGATCCAAAGTGATTCTTACTCCTCCCGAATTAAGTATAACAAGATCAATATCTCCTGTCCCCATATTTTTAAGTTTATGTAAAACTGATTCTGAAACAAGTCTTGTAGCCATAGAACCGTGAGGGTTTTTATCATTCGGAATTCTGTTAGCAGAACCTCCCGGTATTTCTCCCTTAATTTTCCCTACTGTTTTTTTACCTAATTCATTTTTTTCCGCTTTATATTTTTCCAACACTTTTTTAGAATTGGCTTCTTCTTTTACGAACTTTATATCTTTACGGCTTTTTACATATTTTATAACATCTTCCTTTTCTTTTCCTTCAAGTTTATATACTTCACCTTTTTCATTTTTTCTTTCAAATATTTCATCTCCGAGCATTATTGTAGGATTAGCTTCCATTTTTATAATTACACCTTTTTCGTCAAACCCGACTTTCAGATTTCCTACAAGATACGAATAACTCCATGCTTCCGCAACGTATACAGGTTCTCCTGCAGGAGAAATAACTTTTTTAGGATATTCGGCAACCGGATTTAATCCGTATTCCTTAAATCCTTCCCCTAATAAATAATGAGTATCCCCTGTAATTATAATATCTACTCCTGACACTTTCTGAGCTATTTCAAGATTTTTTTCGTATCCTGCGTGAGATAAAAATATAATTTTGTTAATTCCTTTTGCTTCCAGTTCTTTTACAACTTTTTCAGCGGTTTCAACTTCATCAAAAAACTTGATATCTTTTCCCGGACTTGAAGACTGTACCGTTTTTCCTACTACATCAAGGCCTACTATTGCAACATCTTGTCCGCCTATTCTTTTTATTATATACGGTTTCCATTTTCCTTCAAGAATACTTCCCTTATCAGGAACTACATTTGCTGAAACTACGGGTATTTTCAATTCATCGAGAAAATCTTTCAGTACTTTGTTTCCATCGTCAAATTCGTGATTTCCCAATGAAAATAAGTCGAATTTCCCCGCATTCATTAATGCCGCATCTGCTTTCCCTTTAAATAAAGTATAATAAAGTGTCCCTGACAGAGCATCTCCTGCATGAAGTACCAGATTATTTTTACCGTTTTTCATGAGATCCGATATCCTCTGATTCATTCTCGGAAATCCTCCAACACGGACAGTAGTTTTTTTACCGTCCAGAACAAGATCCATCTTTTCTTCTTCTAAATGAGAGTGATGGTCATTTACATGTATAATATTTATTTCCAGTCCTCTCCCTTTTGAAGTGACTGCTTTTTTAGCCGGTTTTGCTAAAGCCGTCATACTTATAGCTATAGTAGCCAATATAAGTAGTTTTTTCATGATTCCTCCTTAAATTTTAATTATGTAATGACTCTTATGTCATTATTTTTCATTAAAGTATACCCCGATTTTGAAAAAAAGCCAGAAAAATTTTATTTATATTTATTTAAGACCTTTTCATGAATTTTTCATACAGTATATAAAAAAGGTTACCTCAAATGAGAACATTTAATGTCCTATATTCGGTCGTTACTCCTTATTATTATAATTTCTATCTGCAATAATAAGATTTTTATTAAATAAAAACCGTTTTTATATTTTGAGATAACCGTTTATTCATTTATTTACAACCACATCCGGAAGATTTTTTTTCAGAAATTGCAACTACTCCCGGAAGTTCTTTTCCTTCAAGATATTCAAGAGAAGCTCCTCCACCTGTAGAAATATGTGAAAATTTTTCAGCATATCCCAATTGAATTGCCGCTGCCGCCGAATCTCCTCCACCGATTATTGTTTTAGCCTCTTTTAATTCAGCTATTGCTTCACATACACCGATAGTCCCTTTAGCAAAATTGGACATTTCAAATACACCCATAGGTCCGTTCCATACTACTGTTTTAGCACCTCTTAATTTATCTTCAAATAATTTTATAGATTCAACACCTATATCAAGACCCATCCATCCGTCTTCTATATTATCCACGGAAACTGTTTTAAATTCAGTATCATTTTTAAATTCTTTAGCTACAACGGTATCTATAGGTAGCACAAGTTCCACACCTTTTTCTTTTGCCTTTTCAATTAATGATTTTGCAAGCTCCACTTTATCTTCTTCAAGTAATGAAGCTCCTGTATTTTTACCTAATGCTTTAAGGAATGTAAACATCATTCCTCCTCCGATAATTACTTTATCGGCTTTATCAAGTAAGTTTTCAATAACTCCTATTTTATCAGAAACCTTTGCACCTCCTAAAATAGCAACAAAAGGTCTCACCGGATTATCAACAGCTCCTCCGATAAATTCTATCTCTTTTTGCATCAGAAATCCTGCTGCGGATTCAGCAATATTTGAAGAAATTCCGACATTCGATGCATGTGCTCTATGTGCAGTTCCAAATGCATCATTTACAAAAACATCTCCTAATGAAGCCCAGTACTTTCCTAACTCAGCATCATTTTTAGATTCTTTTTTCCCGTCCAAATCTTCATATCTTGTATTTTCAAACATTAAAATTTCCCCATCTTTTAATTCATTAATTGCAGTTTCCAAAGCTTCCCCTCTTGTTTCCGGAACAAATTTCACTATTTTACCCAATACTTCTTCCAATCTTTTAGCAACAGGAGCTAAAGTAGTTTTTGCTTTATCTTCCTCAGCTTTAACTCTTCCAAGGTGAGAAAATGCTATTACTTTCCCTCCATTATCCAGAATATAGTTTAATGTAGGCAAAGCCGCTTTTATTCTGTTATCGTCAGTAATAACACCTTCCTTGATAGGTACGTTGAAATCAACTCTTACTAATACTTTTTTCCCTTTTACATCTAAATCTTTTAATGTCTTTTTAGCCATTGCTTCCTCCTAAAATTAAATTATTTTTTTCTCTATTTAATTAGCATTATAGCATTGTTTGAGTGTATTTTCAAGAGATATTTCAATATATAAAACAAAGTTCCGGTAAAATACTGAATATATATTTTCCGTTTTTACAGTTTCATTTTTATCTGTACTTTTCCAAGGAAACTTTTATTTCAGTGTAATATAAACATTTTTTATTTTTTGTACACTAATAAAAAATCTTGCCGGATTTATAAAAATTATCTGGTTGAGATAAACATATGATTTAATAAATTAAAACAATTTCTTAGTATACTATGATCAATATTTTCAAAACTGTCTTTTTCTAACTATAAACAATATTTAAAAAATACCATATTCAACTAATTTTATAAAAAATAAAAACATATAAAATTTATAATTTGACTTATTTTTCCTCTTATGATAAAATTTTTCAAAAAATAATCGAAATCGGAATATGTAAAATTTAAAAATTATCATCTTTTTCAATTTTTAAAATAATTTGTTATTTAATATTTCACTATTATTTCCAATCTATTTTACTATAATTTCCCCATAGTTTTATTTATTATAAATTATATTTTAAATTATAATAAAAGAAAAAGACCTTTCAGTCCTTCTCCAATTTTTTTAATATTACTTTCCATAAGTTTTTTCTCATTCATCCCTGACGGCAAATTTATTTTTCTATTAGTTGCTTAAAAAATCTCAGTAAGTCTGATTGTATTTTCTAATTCTTGACATAAATCTCTTCCTTTGAATTTAACTCTATACAGCCCAAAATTTTGGTCTTGTATGATCCCGTATCAATACAGCATACATCATTTACATAATATCTTATTTTCCCGTCATTACTAGGAGTATGCCCGAAATAAATAGCCTTTCCCGTTTTATTTCCTGTCCAGAAGTCATCTCTGCTCCAAACTAAAAATCTATGTTCCTGTTTTTGAATGTTTTTTGTAGTATCATAAGCCGCATGAACAAATATATTTTTATCCCCTTCTATTATTAACGGTAAATTTTCCAGCCAATTTACAAACCATTCTACACTTTTTATTTTCCCCATTTTTTCCCATTCTTCAGAAGTCATACCGGAATTGTTAAAAAAAGAAATATCGGTTTCTTCTCCCCCATTGTGATACCATAATCCATTATCTCCCGATTTCAATGCTTTATTCAGCATATCTTCATGATTCCCTAAAATGTGCTTTATGTTATATCCCTCTTCTGACAGATTTTTATATTTTTTATACAACTCATATGATTGAGGACCTCTGTCACAGCTGTCCCCAAGTATAATGAGCAAATCATTTTTTGTGGGTCTTATTTTACCCCATAATTTCTGAAATAAAGAATAATGTCCGTGTATATCTGAAGTTATAAAAATTCTATCGTAATCTTCTTCATGAATTTTTTCTATTTTGATACTGTTTCGGAATAAAGTTCCATTAGATAATTTTGATTTTTTAACCATTTTGAATTTTGACAGTAATTTTTTTATTTTATCTGACATTTATTTATCTCCTTTCCGAGAATATCGTACTTCTTATATTTTCTGACATTCCTCAAATTATCTGAAAATTATTTCATCTTTATCATTAAATTCTACTTTTACCAAAGAATGCAGATTTATGTTTCTTTCTCTTAACTTTTTTCCACCATCTTGAAATGATTTTTCTATTACAATTCCTATTCCTACAACTTCAGCTCCGGCCTGTTCCGCTAAATCAAGCAATCCAAGTGCTGCAGAACCGTTAGCTAAAAAATCATCTATAATTAATATTTTATCCTTTTTATCCAAATATTCAGCGGATACTTTTATATTATAAGTTTTATCCTTTGTATATGAATATACTTTACTTACATAAATTACTTCACTTAAATTTCTACTTTCCGTTTTTTTTGCAAAAACAACGGGAACCTTAAAATATTGAGCACTTATTGCTGCCACAGCTATTCCTGAGGCTTCTATAGTAAGTATTTTTGTTACATCCATATTTGAAAACAGCTTTTGAAATTCCTTACCTATCTCATTCAGACATTCTATATCCAACTGGTGATTCAGAAAAGAATCAACTTTCAGTATACCTCCCTTTTTTATTTCCCCGTCTTTAAGTATTTTTCTTTTTAAATATTCCACTTTATATTCACCCTCTCTTTTAAAATCTATAAAAAAAGAGCATTTTTAGAAACACTCTCTCATAAAATTAGGTTATTCATTGCTATGAAATATCGTAAAATTAAATTACGACTGTTAGGTCATTTAGGTACTTTAATAATATTTATAAATTATTTTGAAGTTTAAACTATAGTTACTAAATAAATCTTTAAATATGGTGCGAAGGGAGGGACTCGAACCCTCATGTCAGAGACGCTAGATCCTAAGTCTAGTGCGTATGCCAATTTCGCCACCCTCGCATCATTTTTTATTTAATTATAATGGTGAGCCATACTGGAATCGAACCAGTGACACCATGATTAAAAGTCATGTGCTCTACCGACTGAGCTAATGGCTCATATGGGGTGACCGACGGGACTTGAACCCGCGACAACCAGTGCCACAAACTGGCGCTCTACCAACTGAACTACGGTCACCATAATATTTCACCGTTCTTTTAAAAAAAAATGGAGCGGGAGACGAGGGTCGAACTCGCGACATTCAGCTTGGAAGGCTGACGCTCTACCAACTGAGCTACTCCCGCATTAAAAATGTATTATAAAATAAATGGTCGGTGCAGCAGGATTCGAACCTGCGGCCCCCTGCTCCCAAGGCAGGTGCGCTACCGGGCTGCGCTATGCACCGTTATACAAAATGATATTTCTATCAGACAAAAATTATATTATCATTTTTTATTTTTTTTGTCAATAACTTTTTTATTATTTCTTTTCTTTTTTATAACTCTTACTTTCAGACATTTAAAAAGAGCGAATATTAAAGCCTCATAAAATTTGCTCAAATATCCGCCCGTCATATGACTATTCTTACAAATCTCTGTCTAAAGACCGGCTATTGAATGGAAAGTATCCATTATTCCCAAAGACAGTATATTGAGAAAATCCCTATCCAAATTCAGGTTATCCCAGTTACCTATTTTTTTCACTTTTAATTTTAAATTCTTTTTAGTGTAATATTTTACATTTCCGGATTTTAATTCTTTTATCATATATTTTTCAAATTCTTGAGCTATATATTTTTTAGAATCTTTTTTTGACATCTGCTTAATTTTTTCAACAGTTTCAGCTTTTTTTTCAAAATCATTCTGAAACTTTTCCGCTTCCTGTCTTAAATCGGGTCCTTTATAGTCAATATCAATTTCCGCTTCATTCCCACGTACTTGAATGCTGTTTATTTTATATTCGGACTTTTTATGTCCTTCTAACATTATACTTCCCATTTTTCCCATAATAAAATAACTGACGGAATTTCTGTCTAACCTGTTTGATATCAGAAGTTTTTCCCTTTCATCCCTTCCCCCTGTTTTATGATATTCCATTATTTTTTCCATTTCCTTCTTTATTTTTTCTTCAGCTTCCTTATCGGTTGCTGAAAATCCTAATACCGTCAAAATTAAAAAAAACAGTAAACTCCACTTTTTCATTTCTTCTCCTTATTCATTCAGATAAACTATTTTTATTCTGTTTCATATTATACATTATTTTTCTTATAAAATTCTTATTAACTTTCCCACAACAAAATATAAAAATTTTCTTTTTTCTATTTCTTCCGTTAATAAATTATAAAAAATATATTACTAAAATGAATAAATTATTTTTATATTATAAAAACAATCTGTATTTTAAATTTCCTTTTGATTTTTAAGGCTTTTAGAGTAATAAAAAAAACACTTTTTTTCTTTTAAAATCTTGTTGAAAAAAAACATTAATTTTGCTATACTTAGTGAGTTAAATTCAACTATACAATTATAAAGAAATCTTTCTTTTTTATAATTATACTTTAAAGTTTTATTTTTAAATTACTAATTAAAATAAAAGAAATAGTTATTCATATTTATTTATAATATGAATAATATGGATTCTTTTGTTTGTTAAAACTTCAATTTAAAACTCAACAAAGAAATGGAGGACATTTATGAAAAATTTATTCAGATGTTTACTTGAAAGTTCTGTGTATACTTTAGTAGTTATCGTTATTTTTTATTTTCTCCCTTTTTCAAAAGAACATTTTTTAATTTTGAATTTACATCCTCTGGCAATAGTTGTAGCTTTTATGGCTCTACGTTACGGGATTTATCTCGGATTTGTAAGTGCGTTGGTTACTACATTGGGATATATTTATGTATACTCAGCTTTAGGAAATGACATGGTTCTTTTTCTTCTAAAATTTCAGTATTATAAGTTTTTCCTTATGTTTTTATTTATTGCCATGTTTCTTGGAAGGTTTCAGACAAATTACAAAACTAGAGAAGAAGATCTTAAAAGAGAAATGTACAACCTTAAATCTTTATTGGAATCTGCGGAAAAAACAAATTCAGAATTGTTAAATATAAATCTTTCATTGAAAAACCAGATTATACAAAGTAAAGGAAGCATTCTTTCCTTTCAGAATGTAAAGAAAAACCTTTTCGAAAAAACGAATATAGAGGCAGTTTACGAAGATTCCATGAATATTCTGAAACAGTTTCTGGACTGTGAAAAAGCGGGTATTTTTACTCTTGAAAATAATATTCTGGAAAATAAAGTACAGCTTTCAGATTCTTTCATTGAAAATGAAATGCCGATAACTTCAGAAAATGCCCACAGATTTATGGAAACTTTTAAAAAAGGAGTACCGTTAGAATTTCCCATTGATTTAAACGGAAAAAATCCCGTTTTTATCGCTCCTTTATTTACAGGAAAGGAAATTAACGGATTTCTGGAAGTAGAAAGTCTTACTTACAGTACATCTAAAAGCTATAACTTTGAAGTATTTAAAATTATAGCTTCGGAGATTAACAATGCATTGAAAATTATTCAAGAAAGAAATAAAAGTAAGGAAAAAAAAGATTATGAAATTTAAGTATTTTTTCATTATAATTCTCATTATAGAATTATTTTTACAAGTAAATCGTATAGTAAACAAGGGAAGCTATTTTTCAATATCACAGGAAGTATCTTTTGAAAAAAAAGCTCCTAAAAATTCCAAATATCCATTTAAACGTACTCAGAAAATGCTTGTATATTATAATAAAAAATCTGAACAGTCAATGAATATACTTTATAATCTTGAGCATATGTTCAAGTACAATAAAATAAATTACACTGTGGCAGATATCGGAGAAATAATACCTACATCGGATTACGATACTTTTATTTTTGCAACGGAAACTTTTATAGGGTTTCAAAAAAGTATGTTTGAAACTATACGGAAAGAAACTTTTGAAGGAAAAAAACTTATATTTTTAAATAATACCCCGTATAATCCCTTTAATGAAATTGCAGGAATTAAAAAAGTAGATTCCTTAGTTGAAAATTCTTCAGAAATTTTCTTTTCTGAAAAACTTTTTCCGGGTCTTGATAAATACAGTCCTACAAAAGAAATAGTAGTACATCCTACCATGAAGGTACAAATTGACAGTGATGTTAGAATCCTTGCCAGAAGTAAGGAAAATATTCCCTTACTTTGGGAAAAAACTTATGGAAAAGGTCTTATTTTATATACAAATGCATCATTTTTTGCCGACAGAATAACACGAGGACTTATGAATCAATGGATTGGATATGGAAATGACTGGTATATCACACCCATTTTAAATGCAAAACTGATGCATATAGATGATTTTCCTGCCCCTGTACCCCGTACATTAAACTCAAATATCCACAATCACTATCATATAAGTACAAGGGATTTTTATAAGCAGATATGGTGGAAAGATATGCTCGAAATTGCCAAACGGAGAAATATTATTTTCAGCGGATTTATAATCATTGATTATAATCATACAGTCCGTAAGGAAAATATGAAAAGAATCTCCGATCTTACATTGAAGGATTTGAGTCTTGAAGGAAGAGAACTGTTTCTACATCACGGCGAATTGGGAGTCCACGGCTATAACCATAATCCTTTAGTTTATAACAGAAAGGAAGTAAATTTTAAAGCGCTTAATTATGTTCCATGGGAAAATCAGGAAGATATGGCGGCAAGTATAAATCAGATAAAAAGCTATGTAAAGGAACTTTTCGGAAGCAAAGTAAAACTATATACATATGTTCCTCCAAGTAACATCATAAGAAACGAAGGACTGGAAGCTATTGTAAAAAACTTTCCTGATATGAATACCGTTTCTGCAATATTTTATGGTAATTCAGATGAGGGAGCGTATGTACAGGAAGTTGAACGTAATAGAGATTTTCCGTCTTTATACAATCTTCCCAGATTTTCTTCAGGATTCTATTACGATAATAATGAAATGTGGAGTTTGTACAATGCCATTGCCACTTATGGCTACTGGTCACATTTTGTTCATCCTGATGATCTTATATCCAAAGACAGAAGTAGAAACAAATCATGGGCGGAATTAAAAGGAGAATTTGAAAAAATTCTTATAGATGTTGAGGCAAATATACCTTTTCTTACATCTATGAGAGCCGTAGATATGACAAAAAAATATGCAAACATTGAAGATATTAAAATTTTCTCTGAAAAACTGGGAAATGAAATTCATGTAGGAGTAGAAAATTTTAGAGATCCTTTTGATACATTAATAAGAGTAAGAAACAAAAAAATTAATAAAATTTCTTCAGGTACATTCAGAGAAGTTTACAACACTGGAAATACAAGGATTTATCTTGTTTCAATAAATAATGAAGATACCACAATTTATTTAGGTGATTAAAATGTTTAAACGGAAAAAAATGATTACGTTTTTATTAACAGCAGTTTTGTTTGTTATAGAAATAATAATAATAAAATATTTTTATACTCCAAAAAATCTTTCAACTTTTAAAAGTCCTTTTTGGATTCTTCACGAAATTTCGGTTCTTACCTTTATAGGAATCTGTCATTTTTTATTAAAGGAAGATATAGGCTATTATGATATTTTTCTTATATTTTTTCCTTTAATAGGAGTTTCTTTGCTATTTCTTGACCTCCTCCTACTGAAATGGACAGTTTCTCAGTCACTTGTAGAAGAAATACTTTATGAGGAGCTGAAAAAGAAGGATACAAGTAGTGAAAGTTTTCTGAAATCTGATTTTGATGTAATGAACTCTTACGATTTGCTTATGTCGGATAATACGGAAAAAAAGAAAAAATTTCTCTTTTCCTATCAACCCGAGGATATTTCCATGAAAACTGAAATATTACAGCGAGCTCTTTTAGATGAAAATATAGACGTAATACATTATGCCGCTACAGAGCTCAATAAAATAGATACTAAAATACAGGAAGAAATAAATATTGCTGAAAATTCTCGAGAAAAGGATACTTACAAAATTTATAAATTATATAAAAAATATACCGCTTCAGGACTTCTTTTCGGTCCAATTCTGGAATTTTACCAGAAAAAAATGTTCGAATTACTGAATGAACTGAAATTAAACAGTAAAGACTTTGAAATAGAGCAACTGAGCTTATACAGACAGATGAATATGAAAAAAGAATATGAAGTGCTTTTAAAAAAATACATTGAGAAGTATTCAGATACATTAATTATTTCAGAATATTTAAAATTTCTATATAAAGAAAACCGTCTTAAAGAAATGATTTCAGAATATAAAAGATACAGTGAATTACATACTGATATTGAAGCCCCTTATTTTTTGGCTGAAATTTGAAAATAAGGTAAAAAGGAGTTAAGCAATGGCTGTTATTTGTTTTATATGCGAGGGTTCATACCCTTACATAGTCGGGGGAGTTTCATCATGGGTTCATGAACTGATTACATCCAACCCTCAACATTTTTTTAAAATACTCTGCATCATTCCCAATAAGGAATTTGCAAAACTAAAATATAAAATACCTAAAAATGTCATAGAAATTAAAAATCTCTATATGGATCCTTATTTAGATTTTTCTTACTTGAAAGTTTTAAAAGACGGTATGGAAGAAAATCAAAATAAGGAAAAAAGTATTGAAGAGCTGCTTCGTTTTCAGATAACCGAAGAGCAGGAAAAATTGGATCGACTGGAAAATGTTTTTTCAAAGGAATTAGGTACACCTCTTGAAATTGTTTTAAGTAAAGAATATTGGAATGTCTTACTTAAATACTACGAAAAATACCATTCCAAAGGTAATTTCAGTACATATTACTGGACATATAGGAACATTATACTGAATCTGCTGAAAATAGGACAGGAAAATGTACCTAAAGCGAATATTTATCATAGTGTTACTACAGGATATGCAGGGTTTATATGTTCCCTTATAGCTCATAGAAAAAACGGAAAATTTCTTCTGACTGAACACGGAATTTATCCCCGTGAAAGGGAGGAGGAAATTTTAGGAGCTACATGGATTGACAGGGATTTTAAAAGTATATGGATTGATTATTTTTATTATCTTTCAAAACTCGCTTATAAATATGCCGATAAAATTATTTCTCTGTTTGAATACAATAGACAGATACAGATAGAATACGGAGCTCCCGAAGAAAAAACTTTAGTTATACCTAACGGAGTGGATGAAAATAAATATGGCTCCATTGTAAAGAAAAAAAGAGAAGGATTTCATATAGGTTCAGTTTTAAGAGTTGTTCCAATTAAAGATCTGAAGATGATGATAAAAGGATTTAAAATTGCATCGGAAAAAATGCCTGATGCCGTCCTCTGGCTTATCGGACCTACAGATGAAGATGAGGATTACTATAAAGAATGCTTACAATTGGTGGAAAATCTGGAATTAAAGGAAAAAGTCATCTTTACGGGACGGGCTGACGTAACAGAATATTATTCTTTTCTCGACCTTCTCCTTCTGACTTCCATATCCGAGGGACAACCTCTCAGCATATTGGAAGGCCTTGCCTCAGGGATTCCATTTATTGCCACTGATGTAGGAAACTGTAGAGAAATACTCATAGAAAAAAAAGAAATAGGAGAAGCAGGAGTAATTATCCCTCCAACTTCATATATAGCTTTGGCTGAAGCATTAGTAAATCTTTACAATAATCCTGAAAAACTGCAGAAATTTTCTGAAAATGGGAAAAAAATAATAAATAAATATTACAGAAAAAAAGATTTTATTGAAAACTATAGAAAAATATATGATGAGTTGGGAGGTTAAAATGGCAGGAATAGGATTTGAATTAAAAAAATTATTTTTAGAACAGGAAAAACTTTTCGGGAATATAAAAGCCCTTGTTTTTTCTGCCGCAATCAGTGTAGGACCATGGATTATAACTTCGACTTCCCTGAACCTACTCATTTTGATTTCCAAAAGCATTAATTTATCAAGAACTGAACAGACTCTTTTTATGAGCAGTATTTTTTATGCTTTTATTTTTTCCCAGATTTTAACAGGAGCTTTCCAGTATCTTATTACAAGATATGTTTCAGACTGTATTTTTCAGGAAAAAATACATAAAATAAGAGGAGCATATTTAGGAAGCATAAAACTGACAGGGATTCTTTCATTTTTTATAAGTTTTATCTTTATAAGTAGGGGACATTTATCACCGGCTTATAAATCAGCTTTTGTACTTCTTTTTATGAGTATGTGTCTTTCATGGATTACTATGATTTTTGTTTCATTACTGAAAAAATATCATTTTATAATTTTCAGTTTTTTTCTAGGAAATATGACTTCAGTAATTTTAGGGTACTACTTTCTAAAATATCCTGTTTCCTTTATTAATGAAACCCCGACTTTCTGGATGTTATTTTCCTACAGTGCAGGTATCTTTCTGAATTTTGTACTAACTTCAATGTATATACTTAGAGCCTTTCAGGGAAAAGGGAAAAATCAGTTTGAATTCCTTGTTTATTTAAAAGGATATTTCAGTTTGGTATCAATAGGAATTCTTTATATACTCGGTGTCTGGGGACACGTTTTTATGAACTGGATTGTAGGGGATTCTTATCTCCTTGCAAATGTATTCATTATTTCCCCACTATACGAAGTTGCAGTTTTCTATTCATACTGTACTGCTATTCCAAGTATTATTTACTTTACAATTTTTCTTGAAACAAAATTTTTACCTATATACAAGGAATATTACAGCCGTATTTCCCAGACAGGTCGTTATGAGGAAATTCAGGATTCACTAAAAAGAATGAAACGAATTTTATATCAGGAAATTCTTTATGCTATGGAACTTCAGTTCCTTATATCATTGACATTTATTTTACTGGCAAACGTAATATTCAGCCATTTTGATATGGACTCATATTTATTGGATTTATTTCGTATAACTATTTTCGGAACTTTCTGTGCAATATTTATTTCTATTTTAATTACTTTGTTCCTTTACTTTGATTTAAGACTGCAATCACTTATACTTTCTACAACTTTATTTGGAACAAGCTTAATATTTACATATTTTTTCGGAAAACTGGGAAAAGAATTTACAGGAATGGGATTTTTCCTTTCCTCTTTCATAAGTTTCGGACTGGCAATATATATGTTCCCTAAAATATTTGATACATTAAATTATACAACCATGTTCAGACAAAATTTTAATTATAAAGTTGGAGGTGTCTTTTTGAAAAAAATCAGTTTACTGTTAGACAGAAAAATCTATATCGGAATAATAGTAGGACTTCTCTTTATTCTAGGAAGCTGCAATATTCATGCAGCATATGATAAAAGAGGATTTAATCCGAAAACACGTAATAACTGGCATACAATGAGCCAATATGACCGTGACGGCTATGATATAGACGGTTACACAAGAGAGGGAATTAATAAGAGAGGATTTAATAAGTCTCGTCTTAACACTGCTACTAAAACTCCTTATGACTATGCCGGATTTGATTTTGACGGTATACATAAAGAAACAAAGAAATCTTATGATGAAAGGGGATTTAATGTCGAGCTTTACAATATTCTGACCGACTCCCCTTATGATAAAAACGGTTTTGATCATTCAGGAATTCATAAGGATACTAAAAAAGAATATGATCATAATGGTTGGAACTATTACGGATTACATGAAAAAACAAAAGATTACTATAATCCTGAAGGGTGGAATGTAGAAGGAATTAATAAAAGAGGATTTAATAAAGACGGTTGGAATATAGAAACTAAAAGTAAGTATGACGGGGGAGGATTTGATTTAAGCGGTACTCATAAAGTTACTAAAAAAAAGTATGACGAAAGAGGATTTGATGTAAATCAGTACAATCATTTTACACACTCTCTTTATGATAAATACGGATTTAATTATGAAGGTATAAACAAAGACACCAAAAGGGAATATGATAAAAACGGTTGGACTTACTACGGGTTACATGAAAAAACAAAAACTTATTACAATCCTCAAGGATATAACAGAGAGGGCTTTGACAGAGAAGGATACAGAAAAGGACAAAGACCTGAAGATGAATACGATAAAAACGGGTTTAACAAAAAAGGAATATATATAAAGGGGTACTAATGAAAATAAAATTAAAAATACTTTTTGCTTTAACAGCTTTTTCGATATTTTCCTTTTCAGAAGAAGAAAATCTTGAAAAAGGCGATATTGTACTAAAAGACAGAGGAGTGGAAAAGTTGAATTTTTATCATCCTGTAAAAGAACAAAATAAATTTTCCACTTTTACAGAATTTGACTTCCGCCCCGATAAAAACATTTATCAGTGGACTTTAGCCGAAGGATATCAATCCATCACTAACTTATGGGACTTCAACTATAAAATAGAAAAGGAATTTCATCAGGAAAAAAACAGGGAAAAGCCTGATTCGCATGTCTGGGATAATGAAATATCTCTTGTAAGAAGAAATAAGGATAAAAAAATTGGAAATTCGACATGGGCTTATAGAACTTTCTTTAAAATTAATCATGCTGAAACCGACGGGAAAAAAATACAAAGAACTTCTACTTATAAATTTTATGGAGGGCAGAAAATTTCATCTTTTCTTTCTTTAGGAAAAGGAGGAACTTATGTAGAATTTGAAGCCGCTGCAGGTGGAGTTAAAGGAAGCTTAAAAAACGGATATTCATTACTTGTATCACTTAAAACAGGCAGTAATCTCGGATATGGAATACAATGGAGCAATACTTTTGAAAATGAATATATGAATTACAATCAATATAGAAAAATAAATAAATCCAAATGGGAAACTTTATTAAAGTGGACATATGAACTGAATGAAAATTGGGCATTTTCTCCTGAACTGAATTTCAAAATAGAAAACTTTATTCCGAAAAAACAGGAAAATTATGCTATTGAATCAACAATCGGATCTTATATACTATACTCAAAAAATTTGAATGATCGTCTAAGAATTTTCGGGAAAATAGGACCTTCATACAGAATAGAGAAAAGTAAATCTAAGGATTTCCATTATTCAAAATCTGGATTTGCAGGTTATGCCAGACTCGGTATAGAATATATTTTCTAAATCATTATTTTTATAAGATTAATATTTATGATACAATATTTTAACTCAAAATAAAAAATATAATCTTATTTTCAAATATTTTCTATTATTATGCAACAAGAAAATATAAAAAACTAAATTTCTTATTAAGTAATATTTTTGAAAGGAACTGTACTATATGAAAAAATATATATTTTTACTGATTTTTGTATTCTGTATCTCATGTTTTTCAAAGGAAAATCCTTCAAAGGAAATATCTTTAAAAAAAGAAGAAACAAAAAAGGAAACCTTCGTGCAGGATTCTGCTAAAGAAATTCCCGAAGAAATATATCGTAACAGAATGAAGAATTTTATAAGGGAGATACGTAACAATACAGAAAAAAACAGAATCATTATTACACAGAACGGAAATGAACTATACTTCAGTAACGGAAAAATTGATATGAATTTTTTTAATGTTACTAATGGAACTACACAAGAATCTCTATATTATGGGGATGTGTTAAAATTCAACATTCCTACTTCAAAAAAACTGAAAAATGAATTACTGAACCTCGCTATTCCTGTAAGAAAAGCCGGAAAACCTGTCTTTGTTATTAATTATGGAAAAGGGCAGACAAAAAAAGATTTTCTTATTAAGGAAGATATAAAAACAGGATTTATAAGTGAAATATTGCCTAACTTTGAAGCTAAAAATATATATTCTCCTGTCAGAGGATATAATACCGGCAATATTACTTCATTAAATCAGGTCAAAAATTTCTTATGTCTTTTAAATCCTGAAAACTTTAAGGATATTAACGAATATTTTGAATATCTGAAAAATACGGATTATGATCTACTGCTCATAGAACCTTCCCATAATGGGATATTTTTTACAAAAGAGCAGACGGAACAGCTGAAAACAAAAAAGAACGGTGGAAAAAGAATAGTAATCGCCTATTTTAGCATAGGAGAAGCTGAAGATTATAGAAGTTATTGGAATAAATCATGGAGTAAAAAAAGACCTGAATGGATTGTTGGCGAAAATCCTGACTGGAAAGGAAATTATGTAGTGAAATACTGGAGATCTGAATGGAAAAATATTGTAAAAGGATACCAGAAAAAACTCGATGCAATAGGTGTAGATGGCTATCTTCTTGATACGGTGGATTCTTATTATTATTTTCAGGATAAAGCAGAGAAGGGGAAAAAAATTCCTGACTAATTTTCAAATATCTATGAGTCGGTTTATAACTGACTCATAGAGCTTAAAAATACATAAAATTATAATTTTTAAAATATATTATTTACAGTTATGGAATTATTTTTGATTTATGGTGTTGACAGTTATATTATCTATTGCATGTCATACAGGAAAAATTCTTTAAAATTAAACTGAATATAACATAAATTTTGTAAGAACATAAAGAACTTTTATTTTTATATGATTTTCCAATATTTTCCTGTACTCCAATTCTAGAATAATTTTACAGATTTCATCAGAAAATTATATTTAACTTATAAAACAGCTATTTTATCTCACAAATTTACCGCCTGCCTAATTATATACTCTTTTAAAAATAAATAAAATAAGGAGTTTTTAATTAAATTAAAATGTTATAAAAAATTCAATAAATAATTTTAAAGGAAGTGAAAAAGTGAAAAAGTTATTTAGAAAAAAGTTTTTAAAATTGTTAGAAGTTATCTTTTTTATATTTTTTTTATTGGGATGTTTTAACGAAAAAAGTAAAATAAAAACAAGCAAGCTTGAATTTCAAAATCAAAAATACATAAGTGAGGAAATATCAAAAAAAAGTAATAAAATAAATCGTAATCTTCCATCTTTGGAATATAAATATAAAATAATTATAAATCAACCGGGTGGAATAGTCCATACTCAAGATGAAAATTACTATTCTGTAGATAAAAATGAAAATGAAAAAATATGGGAAAAAATGGTTATAAAAGAACTGGAAAAGCTTAATCCTGTTCCTGAAAATGCTTCAGATGAGGAAATACAACATCTTCTGAAACAATTTATATATATTATGGGCTCTAAGTATGAAGCTATAGAAACTTTCGACAAATTTTCCCATGTTATTTTTAAAAGTGAGGAAACTGATTCAACTATTGATAGGAAGATGGCTGTTGACGAGTTAAATGTCACAGAAAACAGTCAGGAAAAATTAGATGAAAACTTAATAAAAAAACTTCAAGATTCTCATTATAATATATTAAAAGCCAATTCGAGATTAAAAGATGAAACTGTATCTGAAATAAATAATCTGTATAAGACATTCAGAATGGCTTCAGACTCTAATTATATTAAAAATCCTATCTTTAAATTTGACGGTATTGTGTCATCAAAGCTTTTTAGATTGGGAGAAAAAAGAAATCTTAAAATCTATTCCCTTTATGAAGAGGAATTGGAAAAACTCCAAAAGCAGTCTGAAGAGTATTTAAAAAAAGTTAAGCTGCGAACGGGAGAAACGGTAATTTACGTTCCTACTACAAGTACGGTTACTCCTTCCAGTAAGTATTATAAAGAGAAAAAAGAAAGAAAAAATTAATTTAAGAAATATTCTGAAAAAATAAAAAGGGGAAATTAATCCCCTTTTTATTTATATGAAATTCTATTTCTTATTTTTTTCTTTATCAGCATTTTCTTTTAAAAAATCATTAAACATGTTTACATATGCTCTATGAGGAAAAAAAATCGGATTATTAATAAGCATCAGTAACTGATTAAACTCAAAAATAAATGACAATAAAGGTATTTTATCTCCTTTATCAAAAACGGCATACTTATTATGACTGTTATTATTTAAGAAGTAATCTTTTAATTTTATAATAGAATTTAAAGCAGTCCCTTCTTCAATATTTTTCTTTTCAATTATTTCTTTTTCAATATCTTTTTTTGTATCTTCATTGTGATTCAATTTTAAATACCATTCCATTAAATTCTCATTTTTTGAATCAAATATAATTTGTAATTTTTCTTTATTTTTTTTCGTACCCATTGTAATATCAAATCCATCAAAACACTCCTTTATTTTTGAAGTACGGCATAATATTTTGATAGGTCTTGTTTCTGTTTGTGTATTAATAAAAGCCTTTGTAGAATTAATTTTATCATTTCCATGATGGATACGCCCTGCAATACGAACGGAAGCTTCCTGTGAAGTTTTCAGATCTTTAAAACTGTCCAACCAGTCTTTAATCTTTTCCTTTTTTATTCCTGAACTTTTACATTCGATAACTGCTGCAACAGCTTCAATAGGAACAAATTTTAAAACGCCGTAATTAAAAATGTACGGGGTATACTGCTCATCATAAATAGCCAAATCTACTTCCCTTGAACAGTTACGTTTTGAGTCAATAATAAACACACTTCTTGCAATATGAAATTTTTTAGGAATAATTCTTTCAAATAAGGATTTCCATACTTCCTCACGATTTTCTCCGATTGTTGAACCATGTGATTTCCACTCATAAGTCAACTGTGTTACTAATTCTTTTTCCCAGTTTTTATAATTTGCAATAATATTTTTTAAATGTACTCTTTCTTCTACCATAAATAATTCCTCCTTATAATTTTTAATATTTTTTAACAGTTCATTTATTTTTTTATATCTTCATAATAATTATACCTCATAATAAAATTATTTATCCTAATTTTGTACTACATTTAAATTTTATATACTTAAAACAAAAAATAATTATTTAACTAATTGTTTCAAATATATATTCTTTTCGTTTACACGTTATTAACATTTAAAATACAATAAAAAATATTTTTATGAAAAATATGAAAAAAGAGTCGAAAATATACGTTTATTCTTTATATTTCGACTCTTCTATCTATAAATTATATATTTTTATTTTCTAGTATATATTCATAATATTCCTTATACTTTGCTCCTATTTTTTTTAAATCTCTCTCTTTTGCAATTTTATATCCGTTTTCTATTATTTCATTTATATTTTCCACTTTTTCGTTTACTATACTTACCATTTTTTTATAAAACTCGTCATTATTCCGGGCTTTAAAGCAGTTTATTCCGTCCTGAAGCCAATTTTCATAAACAGGTATATCCCTTACAACTAAAGGAAGTTTAGCTGAAAGAGCTTCCAAAACTACTATTCCTTCATTTTCCTCATAAGTCATAAAAAGAAATAATTTTGCCGCACCGAATGCTCCTATAAGCTCTTCCTTTTCAACATATCCGGGAAAAATAAGATTTTTAGGAGGATTTTCTATTATTTTCTGTATTTTTTTCGGAAGCATAGACTTTATACTTGATGAACCGAACCATAAAAATTGGTAATCACTGCATCTTTCAACTATTTTTACAAAATCTTTTATCCCTTTTCTTTCAAAAGGAAGACCTGCAGTTATTATAAGCGGCTTATTTATTTTATGCTTTTTCAGGAAATTTTTTTTCAATTCTTCATCTTTTTTTATTTTTTCTATATTTACTCCATTGGATATTACTCTTATTTCTTTTTCTTTATTCAAATACTTTTCAGTTATAAGATTTTTTGTATATTCTGTAGGCGATATAAGATAATCAGCACCATTGTATGATTTTTTCGCCCAGAATCTTATTATAGGTGCTAACTGATTACTTCCCTTTACACTTCCTTTAAAATCTTCATAAGTTGTATGTGTATGATATATTACCGGCTTTTTCTTTTTCTTTGCTTTTTTTAATACTCTCCATGATTTTATTCCCAGTGTGTTTATGTGAACAATATCATAGTCTTCATCAGGATTTAAAGTAAATTCCACATTATTTGCTCCAAGGGCTTCTACCTGATGATTTAATGCTTGCCCAACGCCTGATCTGCTGAATGTATTTTTTCCCTCTGAAAATAGTAAAACTTTCACGACTATCATACTCCTTTATTGTTTTTTTATACACTTCTTCTACTCTTTCACCAAATTTTTCTGCAGTGAAATTTTGAGATACATTATAAGCATTTTGTATTATTTTCTCTCTAAATTCTTTATTTTCTTTCAGCAACCTTATATTATTTATAAATTCCTCTTCATTTTTATAAACGAGACCTGCCTCGTTTTTTACAAGTAAATCTTCTAAATTCAAGTCATATCTTGCATTTACAGGTGTCTTTGCAGCCATAGCTTCTATAAATGTCAGCCCCTGAGTTTCAGAAATACTGGCATTTAAAAATACATCTCCTATTTGATAATAAACAGGAACTTTATCATGAGGAACTTCTCCTGCAAAAATTACTCTGTCATTTATTCCGAGTTTTTGAGCCTGAGTTTTAAGCTCATCAACTATAGGTCCCCTACCTACTATCATAAACTTAAATTCTTCTTCACTTATTTTTGAAAACATATCAATTAATACATCAAGACTTTTTTCTTTTGCTATTCTTCCTATATATACACAAAGAAAGTCACTATCCTGTACTCCAAAACTTTCCCTCATAAATTTTATTTCTTCATCAGTATAATTTTCTCTATAAAATTTATCCAATTCTATTCCTGTAGGAATTATATTCATATTTTTATCCACATCATATGAATAAAGTATATCTTCCACTTTTCTTGTAGGTACTATAAGTTCATTACATTTTTCACAATAAAATTTACTTATTGCTGCCGCAAGCTTTTTAGCAGGCACTGTAAAATGCCCTTTAGTTATATAATGTGTATAATATTCATAAAGAGTATGATATGTGTGGACAAGAGGGATTTCAAGATTTATTGCTGCAAATCTTGCAAATGTCCCTACTCCCCATTCAGTCTGTGAATGTATTATATCAAGTTCCAATCTTTTTATTTTTTTTATTATTCTTGATGAATACAGCATTCCAAGCCTATACTGAGGTAAAGGTTTAAATTCCAGACTCGGTACTCTCAGTACATTAGGCTCCACTGTAGGTGCATCAGGGTCTGTAGTAGTTATAATATAAACTTTGTGACCTTTTTTTCTTAATTCTTTCTCCAATGTCAGTATAGAGCTTACAACACCGTTGACCTGTGGTCTGTAAGTGTCAGTAAATATTCCTACTCTCATATTTTCTCCTTTTGTATCAAAAATTCCCTAAATTGTTTCGGGAAGTTCCAGAAAAAATTTCCCTATTTTTCCACTTCTATAATCTTTTAAAATTCTTCTGGATATTATTTCATAGTTATATTCCTCATTTTTTGAAATGCCCAGTCTTTTTTCAAGTATTTCAATTATTTTATAATTTTCAAATTCTTTTATATTTTCTCTGTCGGCATATTCTTGAAGATTGTACACTTCTAATAAATTTCCTATTTTATCCAGTTTTTTTAATTTATCAAGAAATTTCATCATTACGTCTTCAAGAGGAAGTATATTATCTTTTATAGAGCCTGTTATTGCAAGATTATATGCTGTATTTTCATCTTCAAACTTCGGCCATAAAATTCCCGGAGTATCAAGAAGCTCGAGTCTGTCATCTATTTTAATCCATTGTTTTCCTCTTGTAAATCCCGGAGTATTCCCTACTCTTGCCTTATTCTTATTTACAAATTTGTTAATGAATTTTGACTTTCCCACATTCGGAATTCCGACTATCATTGTCCTTACTTCAGTTTTTCTTAACCCTTTCTTTTTCATTTTCTCCAGTTTATCCGTATAAACTTTATCCGTTATTTTTCTCAATTCATTAAAATTTGTCCCTTTTTCCACACTGAGAGCAACAAAATAATCAGATACTTTATTTTCAAGAAAATATTCCTCCCATTTTTTCAAATCTTTCGTATCAACAAGATCCACTTTATTCAGTACAACTATTTTCTGTTTATTTTTAGCCAATATTGATATATCAGGATTTTTACTTGATAACGGTATTCTTGCATCAAGTATTTCAATAACCAGATCTATTATTTTTAGATTTTGGGCTATTATATCTTTAGTCTTTTTCATATGACCCGGATACCAGTTTATACTCATTCCTCTTCTCCCTTTGCTTCTTTTTTCAAATATATTCCGTCATCATTCAAAGCTCTTATAAACAATACTATCTCACCTTTGACAGGTTTCTTTTCTAATTTTTTTATAATTTCGGAAACTTCTCCTCTAATGACTTCTTCATATACTTTTGTTAATTCTCTTGTTATTACAACATATCTTTCTCCAAGATACTCTTTTATATCTTTCAGAGTTCTCAATATCCTGTTGGGAGATTCAAGTATGACTATCATACGTTCTTCATTCTTCAACTTATTGAAAAGTGTCTGCCTTCCCTTTTTTTTAGGAAGAAAGCCTTCATATGCCATTCTTCTCATATCCAGACCGGAAATGCTTCCTCCTGTTACTATTGAGGAAGGCCCGGGTATAGCAGTCACTTTTATATTTTCTTTTAATGCTTCATTTACAACTTCAAAACCCGGATCCGAAATGCAGGGTGTTCCCGCATCAGTTACCAAAGCAATTTTCTTATTATTTTTCAATAAATTTAGTATATTTCCAATTTGATGAATTTTATTATGCTCATGATATTGATAAACCGTTTTTTCTATTTCATAATGATTAAGCAGTTTTTTTGTCACTCTAGTATCTTCTGCAAATATATAATCAACTTCTTTTAAAAGCCGTACTGCTCTGAATGTAATATCCTCAAGATTACCTATAGGTGTACCGATAACATAAAGCATATATTCTCCTACTATTTTATTTTTTATTTTGTAACTTTTTATTCATTTCTTCTATTGCTCTTTTCAGTTGGACATCCCCTGCTGTTATAATCTTTTTAGCTTCTTCAGCTCCCTTTTCCTTTATAAGGATATCTTCTATTTCCTTTTCTCTATTCTTTCTGGCTTGTTCAGAATCATTTGTATATCCTTTTAATGTAAGAAGCTCTTCCATCGGAACTTTTATATCAGGCTCTATACCTTTTTCATGTATATAATTTCCTTTAGGAGTAAAGTATTGTGCAATAGTCAGTTTAATTGCATCTCCTGTTTTCAAAGGTAATATCTGCTGGACAATTCCTTTTCCGAACGTCTTTTCTCCTATTACAGTCCCCCTTTTATAGTCTTTAATCGCTCCCGTAACTATTTCAGATGCCGAAGCACTTCCTTTATTTACAAGGACTACTAAAGGAAAATCTCCTAAATATTTTATTGTCCTGTTATATTTTTTTTCCTGACCGTCTTTATATTTCAATGAAACTATAAGATTTTCTTTTAAGAACAATGATGATATATCCTGTGCTTCTTGCAAAGATCCCCCCGGATTCAGTCTTAAATCCAGTATAAGCCCTTTCATACCCTGCTTTTGGAGATTCTCAATAGCTTTCTGAACTTCATCTCCCACATGATTGCCGAATCTCAGAAGACTCACATAACCTATACCGTTTTCCATCATTTTACTTTCAACTACTTCAAGTTTTATTTTCGCCCTTGTCATAGTAACTTTTAAAGGTTCCTTCCTTCCTGCCCTTATAATCTCAACACTAACTTTAGTTCCTTCTTTACCTTTCAGCAATTTTACAGTTTCATTGGCAGTAAGAGGTAATATATCCTTGTCATTAACTTTTGTAATTTTATCTCCTATTTTTATTCCCACTTTTTCTGCCGGACTTCCTATGAAAGGTGAAGTTACTTCAAGAACCTCCCCCTTTTTCTTTTGAATACTCATTCCTACACCTACATATTCCCCTTCCAAATCTTCGGCAAAATTTTTCAGATCCTCTTGGGACAAATATTCTGAATAAGGATCATTCAGTTTATTTATCACTCCGGATACGGCAGCTTTATAAAGCTCGTCTTTATTAGGTGTTTCTTTTCCTACAAATTTACTGTCTATAATATTTATTACATCAACTATTCTGCTCAATTCAGCTGTATCTCTACTGTAATTCGCACTGCTGTTTTTTTCATTTCTTGCAGATTTTATTATTGTTGATGCACAAAACACGGGTATACTTATTAATACAAGTCCCGATATGAAGTATAACAGTTTATTTTTTTTCATTAATTTCCTCCTAATTTGATTAATTCATCACAATGTACATTAAAAACTCTTTATTTCCTTTAGTTCCCTTTATTGGTGATTCTTCCACACCTATTAATTTATAATTATTTTCTTTTATAAAGGAAATAATTTTTTTTATTACTTCATCATGATACCGCTCATCAGTTACAACACCGTTTCTGCTTATTTTTTCCTTTCCTACTTCAAATTGAGGTTTTATAAGCATAATAATACCTGCATTATCATTTAAAAATTTACCGAGATGAGGAATTACTTTTGTTAATGAAATAAACGACACATCTATAACTATGAAATCAACTTTTCCATTTCCCAAACTTTCAGATTGAAGCTCCTTTATATGAGTATTTTCAATTGAAACAACTTTTTCATTATTTCTCAGTTTCCAGTCAAGCTGATTTGTCCCTACATCTACACTGTAAACTTTTTCTGCTCCATTCTGTAATACACAGTCTGTAAATCCTCCTGTAGATGCTCCTACATCAAGTACTGTTTTCCCTGAAAAATCAAGTTTCCATATTTCTATAGCTTTTTCAAGTTTCAATCCTCCACGACTTACATATTTAAGTCTGTTTTTTATTCTTATTATAAGTTCATCATTATCTTTGAAATTTGTCCCTGCTTTAGTTACAGCCTGTTCATTTATAATAACATTTCCCGCCATTATTTCTCTTCTGGCTTTTTCCCTTGTTTCAAAAATTCCACGTTCCACAAGAATTAAGTCCAACCTTTTTTTCATGCTTTATCCTCTATTTTTAAATGATTCTGATGTTAATAGCTTCTGCATTTTAAATAATAAAATATATTTCTTATTTTTTCATTTATTTTACATTATTAAAACTATGGATAACTATTATTTATCCTAATATATAGGATTTAAACAGCAATCCTATAATAATTCCAAGAATACTTCCCCAAAATACTTCAAGAGGAGTATGCCCTAAAAATTCTTTAAATTCTTCACTTATTATTTCAATTCCGTCTCTTTTTTCTATACTGTCTACAAGGGTATTTAGAGCTTTCGCATGTTTCCCCGCCTGTCTTCTTACTCCGGTAGCATCATACAGAACTATTCCGGAAAATACCATGGCTATTGCAAATTCAAGAGAAGCCGCCCCTTTCAGAAGAAATACTCCCGTCGCCAAAGATACTACAGTGGAAGCATGTGAACTGGGCATACCTCCTGTCTGAAACATTCTAATCCACTGTATTCTTTCCTTTTTCAGCAAAGGATAAAATACTTTATAAAACTGGGCTGAAAAACACGAAATTGCGGCAACATCAAGAAGTCTGTTTCCAAATAATATCCCGTTACTCATTTTTTACCTTTCTTTTTAAACTCATTAAAGTCTTTAGTTATTTTTCCATCTTTATTATTAGGTTTGAAAAAAATCATTATTTTACCTATACTGTCTACAAAAAAGGATTTTGTCCTAAAAGCCAGTTCGTTCCCCAGCTCTCTTCCTATTTCCACATCTGAATTCTGTAATACTTTTACTTTTATTAATTCTCTTTTTTTTACAACACTTGCCATGCTTTCTATTACATTATCATCTATTCCGTCTTTTCCTATTCTTACTACAGGCTCTAACCCATGTGTAATTTTTTTTAGAAAAGCTCTCTCCTTACTGGAAAGATTCATTTTAAACCTCCATTATTATAGGAAGAATTATCGGTTCCCTATCTGTTTTTTTATTTAAAAATTCTCCCACTTTAATTCTTAATCTCTGTTTTATTTTACCTATTTCTTTAATTCCCTGAGTTTCCATATTTTCAAGCTCAAGTTTTATAAGCTCTTTCGTTTCGGACAATAAACTTTCCGCATCTTTATTATATACAAATCCCCTTGTTACAAGCTCTATCTGTTTATTGAAATTCCCTGTTTTATATTGGGAAACTGATATTATGACAATTCCGTCATCAGCCAGATTCTGTCTATCTTTCAGCACTGCATTCCCTATATCTCCTATGCCGAAACCGTCTATTAATGTAACCCCGCTCGGTACTTTCCCTACAGATTTGAAACTTGTCTTTGACAGCTCAATTTTCATTCCGTTTTCCGCAAGTATTATGTTCTGTGGTGATAAACCTACCGATTCTGCAGATTCCTTATGTTTTTTAAGCATTACATATTCTCCATGAACAGGCATAAAAAACTTAGGTTTTACAAGGTTTATCAATAATTTTTGTTCTTCCTGACACCCGTGTCCTGAAACATGTATTCCTATTCCTTTTTCAAATACTACATTCGCATGCCTTTTCAGTAACTGATTTATATTCTTATACGCAGCTTTTTCGTTTCCCGGTATAGGACTTGCAGATATTACTACCGTATCTCCTTCTCTTAAAGAAATATATTTATGTGATCCGTTAGCTATCCTTGACAGTGCTGCAAGGGGTTCTCCCTGAGTTCCTGTACATAAAATAAGCACTTTATTTGCAGGCAGTGTTTCAACTTTATCTATATCTATCATTATCCCTTTCGGTATTTTTAGATATCCCAAGTTTGAACATATTTCAAATATTTTTACCATACTTCTTCCGTCAATGGCTATTTTTCTATTATTTTTTTCAGCTATATATATTATCTGTTGTAATCTATGTACATGCGATGCAAAAGCTGCAAGTATTATTCTACCGTTTGCCTTTGCAAATTCTTCTTTTAAACTTTCTCCGACAGTTCTCTCCGACAATGTAAATCCGGGTATTTGAGCATTTGTACTGTCTGAAAGCAAAAGATCCACACCTTCTTCTCCCAGCTGTGCAAATCTTCCAAAATCAAATCCTTCTCCGTCCACAGGAGTTAAATCTACTTTAAAATCCCCTGAATGTATTACAGTAGCTGCAGGAGTTTTTATACATATAGCATAACAATCCGCTATACTATGTGTCACGCTTATAAATTCCACTGTGAAATATTTTGAGATTTTCAGTATACTTCTTCCTTTTATTATTTTTTCTTTGGGAAGTTTTGCATCTTTCTTTTCAAATTTTGCTTTTGCCAACTCCAATGTCAGCCTTCCTCCATACATGGGAATATCTTCTGTACCGAGTTTTTGGTACAAATAAGGAATCGCTCCTATATGGTCTTCATGCCCGTGAGTTAAAAGAAGACCCTTTATTTTTTCCCTGTTGCTTTCCAAATATGAAAAGTCCGGAATTATGACATCTATTCCCAAATGTTCATCTTCAGGAAAAGTAAGACCCGCATCTACTATAATTATTTCATCTTTATATTGAAATGCAGTCATGTTTTTTCCTATTTCCTCTACTCCTCCTAAAGGAATAATATACATTTTTTCTTCTCTTTTTTTACTTTCATTTTTCGCATTTATCCCGTCTGTCTTATCCGGGAAAAATTGTGAATTATTTGTTTCGTTTAAACGCCCTTCATAATTCTGTCCACTGTTCTGAATTTTTGTTCTTGTTTTATTCAGTAGACTTCTTGAATAATCTCTTTTAAAAGGATAATCTGCTTTTTCATTTCCTTTTTTATTTTCTTTTTCCGACATTCAACGACCTCCTTTTCTTTATTTAATATTATTTTTATCTTTTTCTTCTTTTTCTTTTTTTCCCTGTTGTCCCGCCGATATTTTCTTCTTTTGCATTTAATGAAATATTCTTTTTCAGTTCATACTTGTCCCGGTATCTTTCTATAAATGTCCTTGCCATCTGTCCTGACACTATTCCTCCGTATCCTGCACCTTCTACTATAGACACAAAAACTATCTCAGGATTATCTGACGGGAAATATCCTGCTATCCATGAATGATGATCTCTAAATCCTGTATTCTGTGCAGTTCCTGTTTTAGCTGAAACAGGATAATTAGGTATATACAATATTCTTGCCGTTCCTCCATGCGAGTTTACAGGAAGCTTCAAGGCATTCTGCATAAGTTTCAGATTTTTCTCACTTACATTTGCTTTTCTTGATATTTTAGGCTCATTTATTTCAACTTTTCCGTCATAAGAGACAAATTTATCCACAATAGTAGGTTTCATCATAACACCGTTATTAGCTATAATCTGATAAGATGAAGCCACCTGTATAGGGGTCATCAAAACATAACCCTGACCGATCGACATATTTATAAGGTCCCCGGGTAACCATACCTGTTCCTGTTTCTTTTTAAACCTTTTCTTTTTCCATTCAGGTGTAGGCAATACTCCTGCCTGTTCTCCGGGAATATCTATTCCTGTTTTCTCTCCTACTCCGAATTCCTTTGCATATTTTATTATGTTATCTTTTCCTGCCCTCTGGGAAAAAATATAATAATACGTGTTTACGGAATACTCTATTGATTTATTAAAATTCGTAATTCCGTATCCCCGACTGCTTGAATCTCTAAAAATAAGTTTTCCGAACTTATACTGTCCTGTAGACATTACAGTATCATAAGGAGATATTCCTGATTCCAGTATTCCGATACCTGTTATAGCTTTAAAAGTGGAGCCCGGAGGATACAGTCCTGCAATACCTTTATTTACAAGAGGTTTTGCTTTAGAATTAACAAGCTCATTCCATTGATCATCCGGAATTCTTGAACTGAGAAGATTCAGGCTTATTTCAGGATTGCTTACGAATGTTATGATTTTCCCCGTCTTTGCCTCCATAGCAATAAATACTCCGCTTTTCCCTGCAAAAGCATTTGTCATATGCTTCTGTAAATCCAAATCAATTGATAAATATATACTTTTTCCTGTAACACTGGAAATGTCTTTTATTTTCTTTATTACATTACCGTGAACATCGACTTCAACTTCTTCTACTCCATCCTGACCTTTCATCTGTTTGTCGTATTCTTTTTCTACACCTTTTTTCCCGATAAGATCATCGTTCTGATACCCTTCTTTTTTCAATTCGTTATACTCTTTCTCACTTATAGGCTTTACATTTCCTATTGCATGCGAAGCGATACTATCTTCAGGATAGTATCGCTTATTATATTCAACTATATCTATTCTGTTATTTTTTATTTTTTCTATCGCTTTTAATGCAATATTCTTATCTAAATCTTCTATAACAAGAATAACCTTATCGGTTCCCATACGGGGTTGTTTGTTAAATCTTGTTATAATATAGTCAATTGTATATCCTGTTATTTCATTTATTTTCTGTATGTCTTCTATTGTTTCTCTTATTTTTTGAGCTCTCTGTTTTTTTTCGCGAGAAAGTCTTTCTTCTATACGCTCTTTATCATAACTCTGAATTTCCCTAAGAAGTGCTATATCACTGCTTGATAACTGTTTAGTATCAATGTGTATAAGCTTGTATCCCGTTGTATTTTTAGCAAGTAGTCTCCCTTCTCTATCATATATTTCTCCTCTTGTAGCCTTAATAATATTTGTCCTTATCCTATTCTGCAATGCCCGCTCTTCATAAGTCGATGCATTTAATATTTGAAGTGAAAAAAGTCTTGCTATCAAAATGGAAAAAATCAATCCTACTGCCAATATGAACGTCACGTATCTGGGGTTTTTCTCTTCTTTATCCAATTCTCTCATAATTTTTCTCTTTACTCCCTGTTCCCTAAATTACACTGCCTTCCTCGTTCACACCTTCATAAAATTCATCCAGCTGATAATACTCTCTGGCATCTTTACTGAATATACTTATTATTATATCTCCCAAATCTATAAGAACCCAGTTACATTCCTCCAGACCTTCTATACTCCTTATATTTTCAGAACTCTTTTTTATATCATTGGCTATAGCTTCAATATTTCTTGAAGAACTTCCCGTACATAATATGGAGTAATCAAAAAATGGAGATTTCCCCTGCATGTCAAATACTTTAATATCCTGACCTTTCTTATCTTCAATTATAGATATAATTGAAGCGATTTCTTTCTGCAATTCGCTACTTTCTTTCATTTTACCTTCCTTTTATTGAAATTTCGTTTTTAATTTTTTGATATAACTGTTATTTTACCGTTTATTTCATTATCAGCTATTAATTTTACTCCTCCTCCGATACTTTTTGCAATCAACTTAGCGGTATAAATATCTGCAGGATTATAAATAACTTTTATATCATTTATACTGTCTAACTTTTCCCCTTTAAATTCAGACGTTTTAACTGTTTTCGGTTTATATCCCTGTATTTTTTCTGACACTGCGGATTCATTCCCTAAAGTTAATATTTCCACAGGAAAATTTATCTGAGCATCATTTCCTGTTATTATTATAAAATCCGCTTCAGGTTTTACATTATTATCTTCAAATACTTTTACATATTTCAACCCTGTCTCACTGACAATAGCTTCAACTTCGGTTTCATTAAGTTTTCGGACTACAACATAATTCATTACTTCAGGCTTAGTATAATTTTCGGCATTATATTCCAGTCCAAATTTTGCTTTTAATTTTTCTCCGATATTTTTTGCAAATCCGTCAATGCCATTGGCATTAAGCACTTCTATCTTTTTCCCTTTCAGTGTTTCTTCAGGATTAATATTCACAACCGTTTCTTCCTTTTCTTCTTCAGCTCTTCCCTTATCATTTCCTTGAGGTAATGCAACAATTATTTTTTCAAACTTTATACTGTCCACATGTTTCTCACTCCCCACCGTTGTCACAGGAATCGAAACACTTCCGACAGGTTGTTCATTTTCAGTTATATATTTTATTCCTGAAGGAAAATATTTATTCAGATCATTTAACAGTTCCGCTTTATTCAGCACTCCTATATTCAGCTGTTTAAGTATTCCGGTTGTAAAATACTGCTCTACTTTTTTTGTTTTTGTCAAATATAAGTCTTTAGGCAATTCAAAAGTATTTCCATTATAGTAGACATAGTATTTATCTCCTGTTCGAAATATTCTGTTTTCACTTTTTAAAGTTTCCGTATTTTCAAAACATGAAATAAAAAACAGTAAACTTATCATTACTAATAAAATCTTTTTCATATTATATCTCCTTCTAATAGTATTCCGTCAAAATTGATTATTTCAGTATTTACCAGATCCGAAACTTTTATCTCCAGATGATTCTTTCCTTCCTTTTTCAGATTAATAAATACTCTCAAATAATTTTCGGTATAACCAAAAGCTCTGTCTTCAACTATTTCTTCAATATAAACTCTCTGTTTTGATCCTATAGTTTTTTTTCTGAATTCTGCATACTTTACATTATTCAGTTCTTCAACTTTTTTCACTCTTCTTTTTTTTTCCTGAGAGTCTATTTTCCCATCTAAGAGCATTGCTGTAGTTTTCTCTCTGTCTGAATAAGGAAATACATGTAAATCTGAAAATCCAAGTAAATCAAGATTTTTCAACGTATTTTCAAAGTTTTCCTTTTCTTCCTGAGGAAATCCTACGATTATGTCTGCGGTGAGAGAAACTTCAGGAACTTCTTTTTTTACTTTTTCAAGCACATTTACTACAAAATCGGCTTTGTAATTTCTTCTCATCAAATGTAGAATCTTGTCATCAAGTGTCTGTACAGATACATGAAGATGCGGCATAAGTTTAGGATTGTTTTTCAGCATATCCAGAAACTTATCAGTTATTGTATCGGGATAAACCGAGCTTACTCTTACCCTTTCTACGGATTTTATTGCCAATATCTTTTCAAGTATCGTATCAAAATCGGTTTTAGGCTCAAGATCGAGACCGTATTCACTCATATTTATTCCTGTCAATACTACTTCCTTATATCCCTGTTCACCGAGATAGTTTATTTCTTCAAGAATGCTCTTTTCGTCCCTTGACCTACTAAGTCCCCTTGCATAGGGTATTTTACAATAAGAACAAAATTTTGTACAACCGTCCTGTATTTTTACAAAAGCTCTCGCTTTTTCCCTTAATACAGTATATTTTTTTGAACTGTATTCTTTTTCATCAAATATATTGTCTACCTGATAGTGAGAGACATTTTTACTTATTATACTGAAAACATTTTCTTTTTTTGAATTTCCGATTATAAAATCAATTTCCCTCATTTCTTTCAAATCATCAAGATTTGTTTGAGCATAACATCCTGTTGCCACAACTATGGAATCAGGATTTGTATTTTTTGCACGTCGCAACATTTTCTTGTTTTTCTTGTCTGCCACATTTGTAACTGTACATGTGTTCACAATATAAATATCCGCTTTCTGATCAAACTCCACTTCTTTATAATTATTATCAAGAAAATCCTTTCTAATAACTTCAGTTTCATACTGATTCACTTTGCAGCCTAAAGTATAAAACGCCACTGTTTTTTCCGGATTATTTTCAATGTTTTTTATTTTTTCGTTTCCTACATTTCCGTCATTTATAGACATTTGCCAATATCCCTCCTATGACAATTGCCGCTGTTTCCGCTCTCAGTATTCTTTTTCCGAGACTGATTTCCACAGCTCCTGTTTTTTTCAGAAAATCAGCCTCCTCAAGACTTATTCCGCCTTCAGGACCTATTATGTAAAGAATATTTTTATCATTTTTATTTATTGCTTCAACTAATGATACAGACTCATCACTTTTTTCATAAGCGTAAAAAATTCTATCATATAATTCATAGTTTATGCTTTGTAACTCTGTAACAGGAGATATTTCTGTAAACTTTACACCTCTACACTGTTTTAATGCTTCTTTTACAATAACATCCCATTTTTCCTTTTTCTGATTTATTTTTACCACTACACGCTCTGTCTGAATAGGGATTATTTTATTTATTCCAATTTCAGTCAGTTTTTTTATTGCCATATTCATTTTTTCATTTTTCAAAATACCGATTGCAGCATCTATGTTAACATTCAGCGAATAATTATCCTCATTTTTTTTTATTATTTTTAGTTTTACTTCCTTTTTCGAGATTTCTGTTATTTCAGTTATGTATTCAAATTCTCCATCCACTGTCCTCACATTATCTCCGATATCCAGTCTGAACACATTCCGCATATGATTCACATCTGAACTGTTGTTTATTATAATAATATTTCCATTTATATTTTCCTTATCACTTATAACTGTGAACAAGTTAATGCACCTCGATTAATTTTATTCAGATTTTTCTTTTTCAAACAGTGTATTTTCATAACCCTCTTCTATTCTGTTATCAGTTTTTTTATCCAAGATTTTCTCCAATCCCAAATGTCTGTATCCATGTTCAGTAACTACACGTCCTCTCTGGGTTCTTTTTATATAACCTATTTTTACAAGATAAGGCTCATAAACTTCTTCTATTGTCCTTTTATCTTCTCCAAGAAGAAGAGAAAGTGTTTCTATCCCCACAGGACCTCCATTATAAACGTTTATAATGGATTTCAGTATGTTCCTGTCAAGCTCATCAAGTCCGCTCCCATCTACTCCGAGAAGCTTTAAGATTCCGTCAACACTTTTTTTATCAAGTATTCCTTTTCCTTCTACAAGAGCGTAATCCCTTGCCCTTTTAAAAAGTCTGTTCGCTATTCTCGGTGTTCCTCTGCTCCTTTTAGCTATTTCCGTTATTCCGTCTTCTTCATAGGAAACCTGAAATATGTTTGCTCCCCGCCTTATTATCTCTTTCAATTCATCCAAACGGTAATATTCCATTCTGTGAGTTACTCCAAATCTGTCTCTTAAGGGTGTACTGAGCTGTCCCGCTTTTGTAGTAGCTCCTATAAGAGTAAATTTAGGCAGTTCTATTCTTATACTTCTCGCAGACGGTCCTTTTCCTATAAGTATGTCAAGTTCTCCGTCTTCCATTGCAGGATATAGAACTTCTTCCACAGATGTATTAAGCCGGTGAATTTCATCTATAAATAAAATATCATTTTCTTCAAGAGATGTTAAAATAGCTGCCAAATCTCCCGCTTTTTCCAATACCGGACCTGTAGTTATTTTCAGATTGACTCCCATTTCGGTAGCAATAACTCCGGCTAAAGTAGTCTTTCCCAATCCGGGAGGTCCATAAAGAAGTATATGATCCATTGCTTCATTTCTCATTTTTGCAGCTTTTATAAAAATATTCATTTTTTCTTTTAAATCTTCCTGACCTATATACTCACTGAATGTTTTAGGTCGTAAAGTCTTCTGAATATTGTCTTCACCTAATTCTTCAGAGGCCAATATTCTTTCATTTTCCATTAACTCTCCTCAACTAAATCTGTTTTAACAGTAACATTAAAAAAAATTGGAATACAGCTATAATTCCTCCCAAAATTCCACCTATCACTTCAATATGTTTTAATTCTTTTTTAGAAATTTTTAATATTATATTTTCTATTTCATTTAAAGAAAAATTAGTCATTTTTTCAACCATAATTTCCTTAAAATCTATTTTTTCTTCCATTACTCTTAAAATTTCCGCAAGTATTTCTTCTTTATTTTCCAAAATCGATTTTTTAAAATATGACTTCAATTTTTCCATTAAAGAATCATTTACCAACATTTTCAGCAGGGGATTTTTTTCAAGAATACTATTTTGAAGCTTTACCCCTATTATTTTATCCACAAGTTCATCTATTATTTCTTCGTCCAGCTCACTTCCTTTAAATCTTTCAGCTATATCAGATACGGAAATAAGCTCCTGCTCTACAACCCCTGCAATATTTTCTGTTATTTCATCTCTCCTTTTAGGAATAAGCCCCTGTATTTTAAAAAATAGAAAATTTACTTCTTTATAAGGTCTGAAAAGTAATTTTATTGCGAGATAGTTTGTAAACCAACCAATTAAAATTCCCACAGATACCATTACTATAAACTGTACTGCCAAATGTTTCAATTTTCTTTCCTCCATAATTTACTTCATTTATTTTCATTTTTTTATTTTATATTTAGTACTTAAAATTACCGTTGCATTCTATAATAGCACATTTACCTTTATTTTTCAAGTTAAGTTATTATCCGTAAGAACTCATTCACATCATGAAAATATATATCTGAACAATATAAGTTTGCCGTTATTCAATCATAATAAATATTTTTAAAAACTTAAAAAACTTTGCAGTCGATAGCATTGATATATGAGCGACAACGATCTCTCATGGAAAATAAAATTATTAATAAAAGCATATAATAAATTATCACAAAATAAATGTTTACTTTTATAGAAATTTCAGTTTGTAAAAAAGGCAGCTTACTCCCTATATATATGAATCCTTCAAAAGCATTATAAATTATTTTCAAAAATATTATAAGGATAGAATTAAATATACTTAGTTTCAATATATTCAGAAAAACTGTTCCGAATAAAAACTCTATAAGTACCGTTCCCAAAGGAACACCTATAATATTCAATAAAAACGAAAAAAGAGGGAGTTTATCAAAATAATAAAGGAACAAAGGCGTACTCACAATTTGTACAGACAAACTTAAAAATAACAATTTTACCGTATCTTTCCATATCCCGTCCTGTATCTTATCAAAATATTTTTCTTTAAACACTTTTTCAAAGACAGGGTAAACAAATATTATCGCAATAACTGCTGCATAAGATAATTGAACTGAAATATCAAATATCGAATATGGGTTTAAGACAACTATTATAATTGCTGAAATTAAAAGTGATTTTTTACTGTCTTCCTGTTCAAACAAAATTCTTGCGAGAATCATTATTGCTCCCATTATATAAGCTCTCAATATTCCTGAAGACATTCCTATAACAGTACAGTAAAAAGTCAGAACTGTTAGTGCCAATATATACTTCATCTTATACCCTGCATTAATTTTATCCAGTATTTTTATTATTCCCATAATGACAAGGCTTATATGCGTCCCTGAAATAACTGTCAGATGAGCAAGTCCTGTATATTTAAACTTATCATTCATATCTTTTGACATGTATGATTTTTCCCCTAATACAGCTGTTTTTGAAAAAGCATAAAGGTTATTTTCAGTTATAAACAACTCATCAAATATATCTGAAATATATTTTCTTATACTGTTCAGTTTTGATTCCTTATAACCTAAAATTTTCCCGTTCAAAGTTATAAAACCGCTTTTCTCTTTTATATTTTTTATTTCATATTTTATTAAATAAAAGCCGTAACTGAGATTTTTACTATTTTTTATCACTATTTTTTTCTTTAAATATTTATTATTCACTTTTAAAACTGTACCTGTGCCTCCATCCATTTTAACATACAAAGTTCTTATCCCTTCAAAATTACCTTTATATGTAACAAAATTTACATATAAAACAAATAGCCAAATTAAAAATATCATTGAAAGTAAAGTACTTGAAAAATTTTTGATAATTTTTCCATTTTCTTCTCTTTTCAAAAAAAATATATTTTTCTGCATTTAAAGCTCCTCTTCCCATAAATTTGACTTTTCATAGTCAACATTTATATTTATAGGTTTTTTTGCTCTATAAATGCTAATTATAGGATATTTTGCAGCATTTATGGTATTTGTGGATATTCTGTAATATATTTCGGTTCCTTTTTTATTTAAAAGATAAATGGAAAAACCTTTTTCAAAATTCCCTTCTATAGTGGTTTTTCTTTTAAAATCGGAATTTTTATCTGAATTATTTGTCATGTACGATATATTTTCAGATATTCCAAGCTTCCCTATTATATCCCTTTGCCCATTTTCTTCACTTATAAAATAAACTGTCTTTTCAGATATTTTAAAATCAATTATATACTCTTTTTTATTGTATTGAGCATATTGCTGAATTTTTCTTATGAACTGACTTATGTTTCTTTTCTGAATTGAAAATTCTTGCTTCTCTTTCTGATTTTGCAAAACATTGAAAACAACAGCAAAAAGAATTGAAATAATTGCCATATACATTAAAACCTCAATGATTGTAAACCCGCTATCCCTTTTATTTTTCATATTAATCCTCCCATTTTATCCTTTCAACATCTCTTAACTATATTTTCTGTATAAATATATTTAAAAATTTATTTACTTTTATATCTTTAGTATTATTTCTCATAAAATCCGGTATTCCCTCATTTAACTTTATCTTCATTTATGTATTTTTCATACTTTCGTTATTATTAAAATAAGCCATTTCTTCCAACAAAAAATATCAGCTCCTGTTAAAAAACATTTTTATATAATTGATAAATCCATATTTTATTTCGTGCATATATAAACATTTTCCCATCATTTCCTTTTGTAAGTTCACATATCCTGTTTATTAAATTTATTGCTTTTTCATCCATAATCCCTCCTGAAGTTTTTTTATATTATATCACAAATTCATAAAATTAAAAATAAGTTAATTTTTTATTGCTTTTGTTTTTTTTATTTTTAATATATAATATTATAGTAAAAATAAATTTTTTAGGAGAAAATATGTTTAATATCATACAAAATGCGGATATATTAGCCGTAAAATTTTTTTATACCTTTCAACACTTATTGCAGAATGATTTATTCAGTAAAATTATGATATTTTTTACTCGTTTGGGAGACCATGGAATTATATGGATCGGACTTTCAACAGTTCTACTTTTGACTAAAAAATATAGAAAAGTCGGCTTTATTTCCTTGCTTTCTCTTTTAATATGCTCCATTATAGTAAATATTACTTTAAAACCGCTAGTTCAAAGAGAAAGACCGTTTAATGAAATATCAGATATCATACTTTTAATAAATGCACCAAAAGATTATTCCTTTCCGTCAGGACACACTGCCGCTTCATTCGTAATGACATATATATTTTTTAAAAATATAAAGAAATATTCTGCTTTTATTTTAACCGTTGCTATTCTTATTTCATTTTCAAGACTATATTTAACGGTTCACTATGTAAGTGATGTAGCAGCAGGAATATTAATCGGATTATTTTCAGGATATGCAGGACAGAAAATTTTTGATACTTTCAAAAAAAAATAAGGAAAAAAACTAATATCAAAAATATATAGTATATTTTTATTATAGTTCAATTTTAATACTTATTAAGTTTAAAAATACTATTTATATAATTTTATACTCTAAAAACTAAGTTTTACAGTATAAAATATAAAGTGAAAAAGTAAATTTATAATATAACAAAGGGAGGTTTTATTCATGATAAACAATTTTATTTACCGGAATCCTACAAAAATTCTATTCGGAAAAGGTCAAATCAAACATCTTTCAAAAGAAATTTCAACATATGGAAAGAAAATTTTGCTTCTTTATGGAGGAGGCAGTATTAAAAAAAACGGATTATATGATGAAATTTACAGTCAATTGAAAGACTTTGAAATATTTGAACTGGGCGGAGTAGAGCCTAATCCTCGTGTATCAACGGCAAGAAAGGCTATTGAAATAATAAGGAAAAATAATATTGATTTTCTCCTTGCCGCCGGTGGAGGAAGTACAGTAGACTGTGCGAAACTTATATCTGTCGGAACTTACTATGACGGCGATCCGTGGGATATTGTAAAAAAGAAATATTTTCCTGAAAAAGCTCTTCCTTTTGGAGATATTCTTACTCTTGCTGCAACAGGTTCCGAAATGAATCCGGGAAGTGTTATTACAAATATTGAAACTGAAGAAAAAATAGGTTGGAGCAGCCCTCTGGCTTATCCTAAATTTTCCATACTCGATCCTGTGTATACATTTACTGTCCCTTTGAGTCAGACTGTAAATGGAATTGTAGATACAATGTCACATATGATTGAACAATATTTTAATGCTGAACACAATCCCGTTATGGACGGACTTATTGAAAGCAGCTTAAAAACTGTTATGAAATATGCCCCTCTTGTACTCGAAAGTCCTCATAATTACGATATAAGAGCAGTTCTTATGATGTCGGCAACTATAGGTCTGAATTATTCTCTTAGTTGGGGAACAATGGGCGACTGGGCGACTCACGGAATAGAACATGCAGTCAGTGCAGTATACGATATCGCTCATGCTGAGGGGCTTTCTATAATTATGCCTAACTGGTTATTATATATTCTACCGAAAGATATTCTCAGAGTAAAACAGTTTGCAATAAATGTAATGGATGTAAATCCCGAAGAAAAATCAGATGAAGAAATTGGAAAAGAAGGAATTTTGAAATTACAATCTTACTGGAAATCTCTCGGAGCCCCTACACATCTTTCAGAAGTTGGAATTGACAGCACAAATATTAAAAAAATGGCTGAAATAGCTACAGATCGACCTGTTTTAGGCTCTGTGTATAACCTAACAAAAAATGACGTAATAAATATTTTAAAATCATCATTATAAATCAAAAATAACATTAATCTTACCAATAATACGATTTTATCTTTTTTACTTTGTTTTATGAATATTCTTCATATTATTACAAAAAGACTTCATATCTTTTAGCGTGTTCCTTTGTAAACATATAAAAATTAAAAAATTTTGAAGTCGATGACGGAAGCATGAGAGCCACAATGAGCTCTCATCGAAAAATCTTTAATATCGACAAATTCTCCTTATTATTGTATAATTTAATGAAAATATCCGATAGAATTAAAGAAAAGGAGAAAAATGATATATTTAGATAATGCGGCAACTTCCTATTACAAACCCGAAGAAGTAATAAATGCAGTTTGTGAAGCCATGAAAACTATGGGAAATGCAGGTAGAGGAGCAAATGATGCTTCTTTGAGTTCTGCAAGAAAAATTTATGAAACAAGAGAAAAAATATGTGATTTTTTTAACGGTGAAAGTTCGAAACAAGTAGTATTTACTTCAAATGCCACTGAAGCATTAAACATGGCAATAAATGGACTTTTTTCAGAAAAAAGTCATATTATTACGACAGAAGCCGAACACAATTCTGTACTGCGACCTCTTTATCTCCTTGAAAAAAAAGGAACTTCCATAACTTTTTTAAAGTCGCACGAAATAGAAAATCCTGATATTTCTTTTATGCAAAAATATATCCGAAAAAATACTGAAGCTGTTATATGTACCCATGCTTCAAACCTTACAGGAAATATAACCGATATTAAAAAAATAGGTGAATTCTGTAGAAGAAATAATCTTCTTTTTATAGTTGATGCTTCTCAAACGGCTGGAATAATTCCTATTGATATTATTTCTGATAATATTGATGTCCTCTGTTTTACAGGACATAAAGGATTAATGGGACTTCAAGGTACAGGAGGTCTTTATGTGAAAAAAGGTATTAATATTAATCCCATGAAAGTCGGAGGAAGCGGCATTGATACATATAATAAAAACCACCCTGTAAGTATGCCTGAAAGGCTTGAAGCAGGTACATTAAACGGACATGGAATAGCCGGACTGAACGCTGCAATAGATTTTATAAATAAAACAGGTATTCAAAATATCCATAAAAAAGAAAGTGAACTAATGTGGAAATTTTATGACGGAATTAAAAATATTAAAAATATTAAAATATATGGAACTTTCTTTAACAGACAAAACGAAAAAATTAACAGGATACCTTTAATCTCTATTAATATCGGAGATATTGACTCCGGAGAAATATGTGATATACTTAATGTAGAATATAATATTGTTACGAGAGCAGGAGGACATTGCGCTCCTTTAATGCACAAAGCACTGGGAACTGAAAGACAAGGAGCCGTAAGATTCAGTTTTTCATATTTTAATAGCGAGAATGATGTAAAAAATACTGTAAATGCTCTGAAAGAAATTGTTTCTTATTATAAATAGTTATTTCAACATTTTCAAGTTAAAAATTTCTCTTGTTATTTTTTTAAATGTTTAATAATAAATAATTCAAACAAAATAAAATTACTAAGGAGTGGGTATCATGGAATTTATCAGTTCAAAAAAAGGATTACTTATATCAGGTATTTTAGCAGGTTTAATAGCCATATGGCTTGCCGTTTCAGGAAATCCCCAAAATATGGCTATATGTGTAGCATGTTTTATTAGAGACATAGCAGGTTCAATGAAGTTTCACAATGCAAATGCAGTCCAGTATTTTCGACCTGAAATACCGGGAATTGTTTTAGGTTCATTTATAATTTCCCTTTTCACAAAAGAATTTAAAGCTACCGGCGGTTCTTCTCCCGTAATAAGATTTTTTTCAGGTATTGCAATGATGATAGGAGCTTTAATATTTTTAGGATGTCCTACAAGAATGATTCTCCGTATAGCAGGAGGAGACTTAAGTGCATACATAGGATTTATAGGATTTTTAGCAGGTATAGGAACAGGTGTTTTCTTTTTGAAAAAAGGATATTCACTGGAAAAAAAAGTTGAAATAAAAAAGGAAAATGGATATATATTTCCAACAAGCCTATTATTATTACTTATACTTAGTGTTACTACAGGTCTATTTGCCATAAGTAAAAAAGGTCCCGGAAGTATTCATGCACCTTTGATTATATCTCTTGTAGGAGGAATACTTTTCGGTATAATAGCTCAAAAAGTAAGAATGTGCTTTACAGGAAGCATAAGAAATATTTTTCTTATGAAAAATTTTGAAATGATAACACCTATCTTCGGTATGTTCATTATTATATTAATTTATAATATCATTACAGGAAATTTTAAATTTACAGCATACGGTCCTATAGCTCATCCTCAGTTTATATGGAATATACTCGGATTATATACAGTGGGATTGGCAGGAGTATTAATGGGCGGTTGTCCTTTAAGACAGCTCATACTTGCAGGGCAAGGATCATCAGATTCAATAATAACAGTAATAGGGTTGTTTATCGGAGCGGCTGTAGCTCATAACTTTAAACTTGCTGCGGCAGTAGCGACAAAAGCAACTGCAACATCTCCTGAAACTTTAGGGGGACCAAACTTGAATGGAAAAATAGCTTTACTTTTCTGCATAATATTTTTAATTAGTGTAGGAATAACAGGTATTAAAAAAGGAAAAATTAATGAAAAAAGATAAAATAAAAGTTATTATAACTTTTCAAAGTATGTCGGATGCAATATATGTTGAAAAAATTCTTAAGGCCGAAAAAGTAAAAGGAAGACTTATTCCTGTACCTCGAAAAATTTCGTCGGGCTGTGGAATAGCATGGTGTTCAGATATTGAACTGAAAGAAGGCATAATAAAAATAATCGGTCAAAACAAAGCGAACATAGGAGAAATTTTTGAAATGTAAAAATCTTTTTACAACTAAAAATAATTTTAATTTATAAAAAAATGGAAATCCTTGTATTTAACATAAAGGTTTCCATTTTTTATATGTTATTAAATATGCTTATATCTACTATTTTTTTGATCTTTTGACATTAATTTTTCTAAAAAATATAAATTATACTAATCATAAAACAGCTGTTTGGAAATATCCAATTTCATATTTTTCAAGCATAATAGATATTTTTGAAATTTTAAAAAATATTTAACAGTATGAGAATGAAAGATTAGGTTTTGTAATGAATTTTCGAGGAAAATAAACTATCCTATTTCCACATCCAACTCCTGAAATTTTTTTCTCATAGTTGACGGATAATCCGCTCTTCTTTTTTCAGAAAATATAGCTGTAAAATCTGCTAAATTACTAAAATTGAAACTTCCCTCTGTTTCAAATTTTCTAAGCTCTGTAATTAAAAATTTCTGAGTTGATATATTCATAATCGCTTTTTTTGTATTTCCGTCATTCGATTCAAAATTCATTACTTTCCCTGTATCCAAATCAATTCCGGCACAACCGATAAACGCCTTGTCTACATTATATTTTATTATATTGTTTATAGCTTCACTTCCAATTATCCCACCTATTTCCTTATGATAATCACCGCCAATTATCGTAAGTTTTATTCTGGAATTTTTATTGAACAGTGCTGCAATACTCGGCATATTTGTAAAAAGATTCAGGGATTTCTCACTATTGGAAAGATACTCGGCAGCGATATAATTTATGCTTGAAACGTCAAAAAATACCCCTTCGCCTTCTTTTATATTTTCAACTATTTTTTTGGCAATCATCTCTTTCTGCTTTGTCCTGTTAATTATCCTGTCTTCAAGGGTTATTGTATGTACCAGTTCTTTTAAGAGTATCGCTCCTCCGTGAGTTCTTTTTAGTTTCCCTTCAAGCTCAAGCCTTTTAAGATCTTTTCTTATAATAACTTCAGAAACACTGAATTCTTCAGAAAGTTCATTTACTTTCACTTTTTTTTCCTTTTTCAAAATTTCCAGTATTTTTTCCAGTCTTTCATCTAAAAACATATTATATTCTCCATATTATAATTTTTAATATCTGAACATCGGTCCATTTGAACCGTTTATGCCGCTTCCGCTTATCCAACGTTTTAATATTGCCCCCTGTTTTGCTTTCAAATCAATTTTCATTTTCCCTGTAATACCTGTTTTTATAATATTTCCTTTTATGAGATCCAAATATTTTTCATTTGGGTAATCAGTCTGAATTTCTATATTTTCACAATCACTGAAAGAGTTATTTATTGCTACGATTATAGAGCGTCCTTCATTTGCTCTTTCATATACGACAAGTTCTCTATCGTTATCCGCTATCAGTTCTTTAAACTTCCCATATATGAGAACTCTATTTTCCCGTCTTATTTTTATTAATTTTTTATACCATTGGTATAAATCATTATCCGGTTTTTGAGAATACTTTTCTCCCTGATTTATATACGAAGGATTTCTTTCATCATCATACATAAATTCATCCCAAAGCATAGGTTTTCTACAATAAGGATCCGTTGCACCCCACATTCCGATTTCATCTCCGTAAAACAGCATAGGTGCTCCTATATATGTCATCTGAAATATGGATATAAGTTTAAGTACATCTTTCGGCTTTATTTCACTCTGCCTCCAGTTAACGGTTGTATTAGGATGATAATCCGAAGCAAGATCCGGTCTGATTCCGTTGTACCCCTTTTCAAGTTGCTTTCCTTCTTCCAAATTTCTTCCTACTCCGTCATTTACTATTCTTGAATAAAGTCTGTCAGTGTCATGAGACCCGTTTAAATTTTGTGATGCCTGTAATGACTGGAAAGGGTACCATGTCCTTTTTTCTCTCAATTCATTGAAAAAGTCAGTTGCTTTCAGCTTATATCTGTCTCCGCCTTCTCTACTCTGATTTATAAAAAATCCGATGACCGTTTTCAGCCATTCATAGTTCATTACCGCATCAAATTTATTTCCACCGTTTATATCCCCTGATGCATTTCCCCACAATTCGGCAGTAATGTATGAATCAGGCTTTACCTCTTTTCCTACTTCTCGCCATTCAAGCCAGAAATTCTGATTTTCAAGACAATTAGGAACATCCAGTCGCCAACCGTCTATACCGTCATCTTCCTGCCAGTTTTCACTTGTTTTTCCGTCAGGCCCGTACATCCATTTTCTTGTTATATTGAAAATGTATTCTTTATATTCCTGATTAAATGTATTAAATTCGGGAAGAGAATTAAATCCTGCCCATGAATTATACTTTACCCTGTTTTTATTTCCTGTTACAGTTTCATATGCCTGTTTATCCGTCATATCATCGGTGACAGGTATATGCTGACTGAAATCATTAAATTTATACCAATCCTTATAAGGAGATTCTTCCCCTTCAGCAAGTACCATATTAAACGACCAATGTCTGTCGCTGCTATGATTAAATACCCCGTCAAATATTACTCTTATCCCGTTTTTATGAAACTCTTTTATAAGATCGACCATTATAAGATCAGACTCAGTCCACACCCATGTTGACGGATCTTCATTTTCTCCATATCCGTTTTTTCCTTTATTTTCACCTTTCAAATTTACTTCAAGAAGCTTAAATTCACTATTGTTTACAGATTCTTTACCTAAAATATCTGTATATGCTTTATTTCCGTACTTATTATCTTTGCTTACTTCAACATTATGTCTGCTTCCGCTTGTCCTTATTGCTCCCAAATCAGGGGATATATGCCTGAAATCATTAGCTCCGTATTTATGGTTCTGATATGAAAAGAATACAGGATTAAGCCATACTGCATTAATTCCAAGTTCTTTCATATAAGGAATTTTTTTCTTTATCCCTTCGAGATCTCCTCCATACATCCTTGCGTATTTCAAACTATAATCAATTCCTTTTTCTCCTAATTTTTCCCACGTAACCTGTTTTCCAAAGTCTGCCGTCCATCTGTTTCTGTCAAATTTCCCGTATAAATTGTTATTTCTGTTCCATTTATAATTTTCCACAAAACCGTTTTCATGAAGTTCATTTATCTTGTATGCTTCAGGTCCAAATTCATTGAAAATAGGATCATTGTAAGGATTTCCGTTATAAAACCTGTCAGGAAAAATATTATACCAAATTGCCTCTTTAGACCATTCAGGAATATTAAATATTTCTATATCATCATGTGCAGTCCTTACTGAAATTCTCTTTGGCTTTTTATAACCTAGTTTACCGTTAAAGTAGGCTTTCGTATCTCCATCCTCAAGAATAAAGAAATAAGATATTTTATCTACTTTTCTTCCGAAATCTATTATTCTCTTAAAATAATCAAATCCGTTTGTACCATCTTTAAATCTTTCAAGTTCATATATCATTTCATAGTTATCTTCTTCATGAAGTACAATACTTATATATGCTCTTTCCACATCTTCAGATTGAGTTCTTATTGTAAACTCATATTCCCTGTCGGATAACTTATTAAAGTATTTTAAACTTTTATTGTTATGGACAATCGCTTTTAAATCAATATTCCTGTCTACAGCTTCATAAACAAATTTTCCCGTTCCCAAATCTCCTGCAGGAAATAATGCCCCATTCTCACCTATAATCAACTTTTTATTTTCATTTTCAGGATACCATTTTCCATCTATAAGATATTTATATTCGTATACCCCCTCAGGAATTGCGAGAATTATTTCATAAATTGTTCCTGACAAGTGACGTATAGGCTCTTCTTCAGGTATCCAACTATTAAAATTCCCTGATATTTCTATTTTCTCGACTTCTTTCAAACCAAAATCGGATATATCCAACTTCATACGGAAAAACTTCTTTTTGGATAGAATAAGCAACTTTTTGTTGGGAATATACGATACCAAAATATCTATTCCGTTTTGAAAACCCGTTATGGATTTTGGAGAAGCATTTTCTTCAACTACTCCTTCAAAATCAGTGGCAAAAGGAGCCGTATGACTGTAAGTGATACTTTTTAAAACATCATTTTCATCTTTCAGTTCAAAAAAATAACTCCCTGCTTCTACATTCCCCCATTTATATATATATACTCCATTTTTTATTTTTTTTAAATCAGCTTCTTTATAAAATTTATTATTTTTATATATCAGAATTTTACAACTCATAATTTTCTCCCTGTTTCTCTCCGAGTATCATTCACCGGAAAAATCCTGATACTCTCATTTCTTATTTAAGCTCAAAAAATACTTTATAGGCTCTGTATGTTTCGTACAAATCAGCTTTGGAAGATATTTCAAATAATGAATGCATTGACAATAAGGCAGGTCCCGCATCTACAGTTTTTATTCCATAATGTGCCAAATATTTAGCTACCGTTCCTCCTCCACCTTCGTCAACTTTTCCAAATCCTCCCGACTGATATTTTATTTTATTCTTATCAAATATTTGTCTTATTTCTTGCAAATATTCCGCGTCTGCATCATTTGCCGAGACTTTTCCCCTACTTCCGGTATACTTTGCAAAAGCAAGACCGTAGGACAGTCTTGCGACATTATCTCCGTCATGTACCGATTTAAATAAAGGATTCATAGCTGCAGTTACATCTGATGACAAAGCTTTGGAGTTCCATAATGTCTCTCTCAAAATTTGGTCATTATAGTTCTTTTCAGTCATAAGAAGCATTTTTCCTATAATAAGTTCAGGTAATGTGGCTTTCAGGCTTGTAGAACCCTCACTTCCGATTTCTTCTTTATCTGTCAAAAATGCCATTACAGTCTTTTCATTATTTTTCACTTCATAAAGAGCTCTTAAAGAAGTATAGGCACATATTCTATCATCCTGACCATAGCCTCCTATCATACTTCTATCTATCCCTACATCTCTCAGCTTCCCTGCAGGAACTATTTCCAGCTCTGCAGCAAAAAAGTCATCTTCTTCTATTCCATAATCTTTTTTCAGTTTATCCAGTACAAATTGCTTTGTTTGCTGTTTTACATTTTTATCATTTAAAGGAATATTTCCGAATAGCAGCTTCAATTCTTCTCCCTGAATCACTTCTCCCGCTTTTCTTTCTCCCTGTACTTTCTGTGCAAGATGCGGAAGTAAATCAGGAATACTGAAAACAGGATCATTTTCATCCTCCCCTATTGAAAGTGATACTTTTTTATTATTTTTCAAAAATACTACACCATGTAAGGCAAGAGGAGTGGCAGCCCATTGATATTTTTTTACTCCTCCGTAATAATGAGTATTTAAAAGAGCAAATTCTTCATCTTCCTTTATAGGATTAGGTTTTAAATCAAGTCTTGGAGAATCAATATGGGATACTATCATATTAATTCCACTTTTTATATCTTTCCCTACTATTACTGCAACAATATTTTTATCTCTGTTGTTATAATAGATTTTATCTCCTTTTTTTAATGTCTTTTTCTTGTTTATATCTATGAATCCATTTTTTATAAGCTCCTTTTCCGTTACCGTTACAAATTCTCTCTCTGTTTTTGCCGAATCAAGGTAGCTTTTGTATTCTTCCGCAAATTTAAAAATCTGTTTCTTTTCCTTTTCACTATAGCTTTTCCATAAATTTTCCTTTGTCATAAATATATCACGACCTTTCATTTAATATTTATTCATATATTTTTTACTTTTTTAGATTATATATTTTACAATAAAATACAAATATTCTCAAATATTTTTTCATAAAATAATTTTATATTTTTAAAATTTTACGAAAAAATATGAATTATACCGATTAGTAAAATATTTATTTGAACATATTTAATTTACTATTTTCCAAATATAATAAATATTTTTGAAACTTAAAAAATTCTATAATCGAAACAATAATATCATAACAATGAATCTTCAAAAAATAATTTTTTCCAATAAAAAAGCCATTTTAAGAGTACTTTTTTTAATTTTGTACCAAACTTTACAGTACGTTTTAAAATAGCTTTTTACATTTAAATTATTTATTTCATTTCTTTAAGTTTTTCTTGAAGTCTTTTTCCCTCTTCTTCATACCCCGGCTTACCTAAAAGTGCAAACATATTCTTTTTATAAGCTTCCACTCCCGGCTGGTCAAAAGGATTTACTCCCGCTAGATATCCGCTCACTCCGCATGCTTTTTCAAAGAAATAAAAAGCATAACCTAAATGGTAAGGTGTCATTTCAGGTATATTTATAGTCAAATTCGGTACTCCTCCGTCAATATGTGCAAGAATAACTCCTTCAGTAGCTTTTTTATTTACATAGTCTAATGTTTTTCCTGCTATAAAGTTCAATCCGTCAAGATTTTCAACATCACTTTCTATTATATAATCACTTTCAGGTTTTCCTACAGAAATAACTGTTTCAAACATTATTCTCTTACCTTCCTGAATATATTGCCCCAGAGAGTGTAAATCCGCTGAAAAATCAACCGATGACGGATAAAGACCTTTTCCGTCCTTTCCTTCGGATTCTCCGAACAGTTGTTTCCACCATTCAGAAAAATAATGCAGTTTCGGTTCATAATTTACAAGAATCTCAACATCTTTTCCTTTTCTATGTAAAATATTTCTCACAGCTGCATACTGCAATGCTTGATTTTCCTCCATAGAATCCTTTTCATAGTCAATCATAGCATCCATAGCTCCTGACATAAGTTCATCTATATTTATCCCTGCTGCAGCTATTGGGAGTAACCCTACCGCGGTTAATACTGAAAATCTTCCTCCTACATTATCAGGTACAGTAAATGTCTCATAATTTTCAGTGTCCGCAAGAGTTTTCAACGCTCCTTTTGATTTATCCGTAGTAGCATAAATTCTTTTTCCTGCTTCTTCTTTACCATATTTTTCTTCAAGCATTTTCTTAAATATTCTGAATGCTATTGCCGGTTCTGTAGTCGTTCCGGACTTTGAAATGACATTTACTGAAAAATCTCTATTTCCCACTAATTCTATAAGATGATTCAAATACGTACTACTCATATTTGTTCCTGCAAAATAGATTTCAGGTGTTTTTCTTTTTTCCTTCGGAAGATTATTGTAAAAACTATGAGACAAAAACTCAATCGCTGCTTTCGCTCCCAGATACGATCCTCCTATTCCGATTACTATCAGTATTTCTGAATCATTTTTTATTTTTTCTGCAGCTTTTTTAATTCTTTCAAATTCTTTCCTATCATAGTTTTTAGGCAAAGAAACCCAACCAAGAAAATCGTTTCCTGCTCCCGTTCCTTTCATCAATACTTCATTTGCCAGCTCAACATAAGGTTTTATCTGATTAAGTTCTTCTCCACCAAAAAAATTTTTTGCAAATTGATAACTAAAATTTAATTTCATTGTTACTACTCCGTTTCTATATATTTTTTCTTTAACTTAAAACATTATTACTTTAAAGCACTTAAAAATTCTTCTGCCTGCTTTTTCAATGCTTCTTTATTCTCTTCGGATAATGTCAGTTCATTTGTCTCGAACGCTTCTGCCGGAACTGAAACACCGGTTCCCGCTTCTCCTATGACTTCGGTTCTTACAAATCCTAATAATTCAGCCAAACTTTCTCTTGCTCCTGCTGCGGCCGATCTTCCTGCAGCTCCACTGATTGTTACAAATTTACCTGATATTGCAGTAGGCTCTTGAAAAGCAAAAGGTTTTAACGGACGGGATAACCAATCTAATAAATTTTTCAATACACCCGGAATATTATAATTATATTCAGGTGTAAATATCCATATTCCGTCAACAGAGCTTACTTTTTCACGCACTTTTTCAACTTCTTCAGGTGTCGGAAACTCAATATCCTGATTCATATAAGGCAATTTCGAATACTCAAGAATTTCGACATCTGCTTTATCCCTGACTATTTCTTCAACATACTTTGCCATTGTTGAATTAAAAGACTTTTTTCTCAACGATCCTATAATAAACAGTATTTTTTTCTTACTCATAAAAATTCCTCCTCACTCTTAGTTTTATTAATCTTATTTTATAATCAGCCTTTTACTTTATTGTTAGTGCTGTTAAAATTTTTTATTACATTAATAAAGCACTCTTGATGATATCAACATTTTTTCATAGTTATTCTATCACTAATTGATAATAATGTCGATGTGTTTTTATTTTAATTTTACATTTTTCTCGTATGTTCTCATATAAAATTATTTTATACTTTTCTGTGAATACTCAAACTTTTCCCGAAAATACTAAAAATTTTGATTCTATTTTTTCTCTTCACTCACTTTCTTATATACAAGCTCTACATATTTTTTGACAGCTTCAGGTTTAGGATGGACTCCATCTTTATAAAAATAGTTCCTTTTCCCTTTTGCATAAGAATACCAGTCTATAACTTTTATGTTTTTATAAGTTCTCCCTGCATTGCCAATTATCTTATTGACACTTTTCTCCCAAGGTCGTGCAACAACCGAATTTACAAGATATATTTCTTTATCATATAATATTTCCATTACTTTACTTATATCTTCTTTAGAAAATGACCCGTTTGTACCAAGAGCAATTACAACTATTCTGTCCAATTCTCCCTTACTCTTAAATTCATTCAGCAACCCCGGAAGTTCGGAAAACTGTCTTCCCACTTTCACACTTATTACACTGTTTGGATATTTCTTTTCCAATACAGGTTTCGCCATTTCCAAAACAGAATCTCCAATAAACAATATTTTTCTTTCATCAACATTTTTTAAATTTTGTATTTCTCCTTTATTATTTTTTTCCGATTTTTCAGAAATTTTACTTTCTGAAACGGATTTTTCTCCGGTTTCAATTTTTTCTTCTTTTTTTATTTCCGACTGTATCAACTTCATTTCTTCCAAATCTTTATTTATATATTCAGGAGAGAAAAATAAAAATAATACTATAATCCCGGCCATTATATATCCCAAATTTCTTATTTTTCTTTTCTCAAAAATATAATAACTTATTTCAGAGATTATTACTAAGAGAAAAATTTGTAATATAAACTGATAAAGAAAGCTTATTTTCGACCATTTAAAAAATTCCCTTGTAAATATCATTATAGGATATTGCCACAAATAATATTGATACTCGTGTCTTCCCAATACTAAAAGAATTTTTCCGACAAATCCCGATAAAGGTATTTTTAATTTTTTCAATTTCAGTTTAGAACAGAGTATCACTGTAAATGCTGTAAAAATACTCATTAAATAAAGTAATCCGTAATAATTTAAGCTGTTTTTATAATCAACCGTTAAAGAAAATAATATTAAAAAAATAAATCCTGCTATTCCAAACAGCAGTATTTTTATTTTTTCACTTTCAGTTTTTATTCCCTTTTTTTGATAAACCGCGGCCATTCCCGCACCTATAAAAAATGAAAATGCCCTTGTACCTGTTCCATAATATATTGAAGAAATTTCTACACCTTTATAATATTTATAAGCCATATAAAAAGCGGATAAAATACTGATAATAAAAAAGACTATCCCTAGATTTTTCAGTTTCAGCTTTTTTAATCCTTTCAAAAGGAAAGGAAGCAATACATACATCTGAATCTGAAAAGACAAAGCCCATATATGAGTTAAAGGTAAAATCGTATTATAAGTATCAAAGTAAGATATCCCCGATATTCCTTGATATATATTGTTTAGACCTGTTACAGAAAAAAAGACACTGTTTCTATATTTTTGTTCCAATCCTCCATTCATAAAAAAAATCAAAACAGTAGAAACCGTTATCACTGCCAGAAGACTTGGATAAATTTTCCCCATTCTTTTCTTTATTACATCGGAACATAAAAATTCTTTTGATATTAATGATTCTGTAAAAAGATATCCGCTCATAACAAAAAATATAACTACTCCTATATATGTCCCTTTATATGGAAACCAGTGATATAAGCATATCATAATAAGGCCGACAGCCCTTAAAATATCAATTCCGGCTATTCTTTTCTTTTTTTCCATCAGTTTTCTACTCCCTTTGATTATAATAAATTATAGCAGAACCCCTATCAAATTACAATATATTGAAAACGAAAATTTATAATAGGCTTAAACAAAAGGAAAAAAGAAAATATATAAAATTTAAAGACTATTCATTTTCAAACTCATAAAACAGCTTCTCTAAAAAACAATAACTGATATTTATATAACATAAATAAAAAAATGCCGCATTTAACGGCAACTATATATTTCTTTATTAGTTTTAAAATGGCTGGGCTGAATGGATTCGAACCATTGCATGCTGGAGTCAAAGTCCAGTGCCTTACCGCTTGGCGACAGCCCAATCTAATTTTGTTGAGATATTCCGTAATCTTCTCAAGACAAATGTTATTATATATAATTTTTTTTCGATTGTCAAGACTTTTTTTATTTTCTTAATACTACAATCATTTTTCCTTCTGTAAAATTTACATTACACACATTTTTCTCAATAACATTACTTACAAGTCTTGATGATTTCCTTTCCACATCCATACTGTCAAGCTCATACTTAAATCCTTTTAGAGACAGTTTTTTAATAACCGTATCTAAAGGAATTAAAGAAAATCCCCATTTTTTTTTATTTTCTATTGAAAACGAGGTTTCTTTGTAAAATATTTCTTCATTTTCCGTTAAAATTATTAAATTTTTATAATTTTCCATAAGGAAAATATTATTAAGAGTAAAATCCGTTCTTTTTCCTAAAGCACCCAGTATATTTACAGAATTAAATTTAAAATTTCCTTCTCTTTCAACTTGCTCCATTTTCTGCAAGACAAGTTCAAAATCCGTATAATCTTTTTCAGGATTGTATTTTACAATATTCACTTCTTTTGTCTCATAATAATTTAAAACTTCGGAATTTACAGAATCCAAATCTCCGATTATATATGAAGGAATTTTGCCGTATTTATGTGCAAAGTTGGCACCACCGTCTGCACATAGACAGACTGTATCATCATTAAATAAACTGTCTATAAATTCTTGTGAATATGTATATTCTCCATTTAAAAAAATTATACAGTTTTTCATAATTTCAAAAGACTCCTTCATAATATTAAATTATCATATTAAATTTTTTTGAAAAAAACTTGATAGAAACTGTTCAACTCAAATTATTTTGTAATTAAAATCTTTTTTCCGTAAGAATCCACTACTCCCCTTAAACTCTATCCATCAATTACAAAATTTTATATAAAAGTATAAAATTTTAATTCTTTATATATTAGGGTTTTATTTTTTGTTTTTTTAGGAAAAATATAAAATGATACAGAATGATTTTAAATAAAACTAAAATTATATTATATATTATTAAAGCATTAAATAAAATCTACAACATTTATATTATTTCAAATAAAAAAATACGAAAATTTCACAAAGAAAATCACTGCCTGATGAGTTTATAATTTTCAATGAATGAAATAATTTGAGTTGACAGTTTTTTAACACAAGCTTTTTTATAAAAAATGTTGAAAAAAACTACTGGTTCTCCTTCAAAAAATATAAAAACTACTGTCTCAGCTCTGCTGAATAATCCTTTTTCACTTTTTCCAATATTTTTCCAATAATACTGTTTATTTCTTTTTCTTCCAAAGTTTTCGACTTATCTCTTAAAAGTATGCTTATAGCCACACTTTTCTTTCCTGTCTCCACTCCTGTTCCTCTGTATATATCGAAAAGTTCCACCTTTTCCACTTTTTTATCAATTTTTTCAATTGTACGTAACACATCTCCTACTAAAACGGTTTCATCCATTACTAATGCAATGTCCCTCGGAACAGCAGGATATTTAACTATTTCCTGATATGTAAACGGTTTTCTTATATATTTTTTTATGAGATCAATATTAAATTCTCCTACAAGAACTGATTTTTTCTTCAAATCAAAATTTTCAAGTACATCAGGATGAATTTCTCCGAAACTTCCAATATATTCATTTCCTACAAAAATATCCGCCGATCTTCCCGGATGAAATACACTCTGCATTGATCTTTTCAATGAATAATTTTTAAAATTCATCTTTGAAAAAATTTCTTCTATAATTCCTTTTAAATCATAAAAATCATAAGGTAGCGGCTTCGGATTCCATAAAGTTTTATTACTTTCTCCTGCAAGAATAACACCTAACTTAACTTCTTCTTTTGCCAATTCCGTATCTTTTTCAAAAGTACGGGAAACCTCAAAAAATCTTATATTATCGATATTTCTGTTTATATTATCCTTGGCATTTTTTATCAGACTGTAAAGCAAAGTAGGTCTCATTACTACAAAATCTTCCGTTATAGGATTTGAAATATTAATTAATCTGTCTTCGGAAATATTTTTAAATCTAATATTATTAAGTGCATTTTCAGGTATAAAACTGTAATTGATAACTTCCTTCAATCCTGTATCTGCCGCTATATTTTTTACAATATCCGTAAGTTTTGTAGTATCAAGAACTGTATTCTCATTTATATTCACTTTAGGTAAGATATTTTCTATATTGTCAAAACCGTACATTCTTATTATTTCCTCAAAATAATCCTGCTCAAGTTCCAAATCACTTCTGTATGAAGGAGCAGTCAATGTCAAACTTTCTCCGTTATCAATAATTTTTATTTCAAGATTTTCAAGAATTGCTTTAACTTCCTCTTTAGGTATTCTTTTTCCCACAAATTTATTAAGTCTTTCAAAATTAAGTACTGCTGTTCTGTTTTCATGTGGAACCGGATAAACATCGGTATATCCTTTTAATATTTCCCCTCCTGCCACTTCCTGTATAAGATTTGCAAGCCTGTTTATTACTTTAAGAGCATTTTCCTTATCTATTCCTCTTTCAAATCTATATGAAGAGTCACTTGACAATGTCAATCTTCTGGACGTTTTTCTTACATTTTGAGAATTGAACTGTGCTACTTCCAGCAGAATATTTTTTGTACCGGCAGTTACTTGTGAATTTTCCCCTCCCATTACTCCTCCTAAAGCTAAAATTTTTTCTTTATCGGATATTACAATATCCCCCGCTTCCAGCTTTCTTTCCTGTCCGTCGAGAGTAACCAGAACTTCATCTTCTTTTGCAGCTCTTACAACTATTAGATTTCCTGCTATTTTATCCAAATCAAATACATGGTTAGGATGGTTCATTTCCATTAAAACAAAATTTGAAGCATCCACTATGTTATTTATACTTCTCAATCCTATGGATTCCACTCTTTCTTTGAGCCATTTCGGACTTTCCTTTACTGTCACTCCTTTTAATATCCTTGCAGTATATCTTTCCGATAAATCTTTATTTTCTATGGAAATCTTTATATTATCTTCTGTTTTTTCTTTTATTTCATTTGCTATTTCTGTTTCAGGATATTTCAAATGTTTTCCGTAATAAGCCGAAAGCTCCCTTGCAATACCTATATGAGAAAGACAATCAGGTCTGTTAGGAGTTATTTCAAGTTCAAAAATGATATCATCAATTCCGAGGTAATCCTTAAAAGGTATTCCCACAGGAGTGTCTTCAGGGAGTATTATAATTCCGTCTTTGTCATTTCCTATCCCCAGTTCATCTTCAGAGCAAAGCATTCCGTTTGATTCTTCCCCTCTTATTTTCCCTTTTTTTATTTCAAAATTTTCTTTCAATTTTGCTCCAACTTGTGCCAATACCACTTTATCTCCTGTTTTATGATTGGTAGCTCCACAAACAATTTGTAAAATTTCCTTTCCGTTATCTACTTTACATAAAGTCAGACTATCGGCATTAGGATGTTTTTCTACTTCTATCAGAAGAGCAGTCACTACATTCCGAAGATTCTCTCCTCTGATTTCGGTTTTTTCAACTTCCTGACCTATCATCGTAAGGGATTTCTCCATTTCTCCTGTTTCTATCCCGTCCAGATCTATATACTGCTTTAACCAGTTTAAAGAAATCAGCATTTTTCCTCCTTATTTTTTATCTAAAAACTCATTCAGTAATCTTACCATTAAATCGAAACTTTGAATAAAAAGTTTATTTTTACTGAATATTACTTTATTTTCATTATCAGTTATTGAAAGTGTTCCTGTCAAATCTTTTTTAACGGCTTTTATGTCATTCATGGAATAAAACTTATCTCCGATTTTTATTCCCGAACCGTAAATAATAAGTTCTTCTTTAATATCTATGTTTTTCAAATCTTCTATTATTTTATTTTCATTCAATCCGAATTTGGATTTTATCATTCCTCCTTTACTTAATATACCGAATTTTCTCTGTCCTCCGTTTTTTATATTTTCGATCTCTATAGGAAGAATTTCTTTCAGGTAATCTCTGACAAATGTATCGAAAGTTTTTGAGTCAAGTCTTGAAGTAAGAACATATTTATCTTCTTTTCCTTCTATTATCATATACTGCACGTCTTCCCTAAGAACTTTCCAAATTGAAAAATAATAATTTTTTATGTCTTTATAAAATACTTTTGTATGTGTGTTTATATCTTCAAAACCTTTTTCATAAAATATATAATTTCCTGCAAGCTTTTTTTCCCTTATATAATTCAGTACATGTATCCCTGCCGACAGAGCAAGTCCCAATCCTATCCACAATATTAAATTTGAATCTTTCTTTTCTCTGCCTATAATGGATAAAATCATTAAAAACAATCCTACTCCTAAACTTATTACCGCCATAAACAAATGCTTGAATTTTATCCATGAAGAAAGTTCCATTTTCTTTTTTACTTTACCTAATTCCATTTTTTCTTTTTCTCCTTATAGTTTCTTCATTCTATTGTCATTAAACTTTATAATTTAAAATTGATTTAAAAATCTCACATCATTTTCAAAAAACGCCCGTAAATCATCTATTCCATATTTTAACATCGTAATTCTTTCAAGTCCTAATCCGAAAGCAAACCCCTGATATTTTTGAGGATCTATACCTACACCTTCAAGAACTTTCGGATTTACCATTCCACTACCCAGTATTTCAAGCCATCCTGTGCCTTTACATACTCTGCACCCTATACCTTTACACACTCCACATTCTACATCCATTTCTGCAGACGGCTCGGTAAACGGAAAAAAATGAGGTCTGAATCTTACATTTCTCTCTTTCCCAAAAATTTTCTTTACAATATTTTCAAGTATTGCCTTAAAGTTTGCAAAAGATACATCTTCCCCTATCATAAGTCCTTCCATTTGATGAAACATAGGAGTATGTGATACATCATAGTCAGGTCTGTATACTTTCCCTATAGAAACCATTCTGAAAGGCGGCTTTCTGTCTAACATGTATCTTATCTGCATACCCGATGTCTGTGTTCTTAAAAGCACATCATTCTTAATATAGAATGTATCGGATAATTCTCTCGAAGGATGTGTTTCAGGTATATTCAATGCATCAAAATTATATTTTGCATATTCGATTTCAGGCCCGTCAACTATATCAAATCCCATATCTGAAACTATTTCCTTTATCTCCATAACTGTTTTTGTAAGAGGATGAAGAGATCCTTCATCAACTTTTCTTCCCGGAAGCGTAATATCCAATGTTTCATTTTCCAGTCTTTCCTGTTTTGCTTTTTCTTTTAACATATTAAGCTTTTCATCAAATTTATCCTGCAAAACTGTTTTTATTTCATTAGTTACTTTTCCGAATTCAGCCCTTTTTTCAGTGGATATTTCGGACATTCCTTTCATTATAGCTGTAAATTCACCTTTTTTCCCTAAAATCTTTACTTTTAAATCATTCAGTTCATCAAGAGTGACAACATTATTCAGCTTTTCCAATACTTCTTCCCTTAATTGGGATATTTTTCCCAGCATACTTCCTCCTTATTAATACTGCTTTCCCGAATATTCTTTAATTTTATTTTTTAGATTTTATTATGATTATATCACAAAATTTGATATATTGGTACCTTGAGATTTTTCTTTTATTTTTTCCGAATTTCTGTTACAATCAAAATGAGAGAAAATTTACACTCAAGAAAGGAATATATGAAAATAATATACATCATAACAGGATTTATTTCTTTCGGTTTAGGAATTACAGGTGCTTTTCTTCCGATACTTCCGACCGTTCCTTTTCTGCTTCTGGCAAGCTTCTGTTTTTCAAAAGGTTCTAGCCGTTTTCATGATTGGTTTGTCGGAACGGAACTTTATAAAAAACATCTGGAAGATTTTGAAAAAAACAAAAGCATGACTTTAAAGGGAAAAATAGGTTTACTCATTTTATCAAGTACAATGATTGCTTTTCCTATTTTTATAACTAAAAATAATTATTTACGTTTTTTTCTTATTTTACTTGTCATTTTTAAATACTATTACTTTATATTCAAAATAAAAACTATAAAAAAACAGCCTTAATCTAAAGGCTGTTTTATCAATAAACCGTTTTATTTTTTTAAATGGCGGAAGTAGAGGGACTCGAACCCACAAGACGTTTAACCGCCCACAGCTTTCCAAGCTGCTGCCCTACCATTAGGCGATACTTCCATAAAAGTTCCACGAAAATTATTATACTAAACTTGAAGTTAAAAGTCAATGGGATATTTCTAATGAGAAGTAATTGATATTTCCAACACAAAAAAGGTTGTATCAACAACTGTCCAACTCAAATTATTTCTAAACTCAAAAGCACTCCGTTCACTGAAAAATGACAAACTTGCTTTACTCAAACAATGATTTTTCTTCACGCTCATTCTCGCACTTTTTTTATTGAAATAATTTGAATGTTGGGACTTTTATCTAATATTTCAATTTTATATTATATAATTATAAAAAATATAACTTCAATTCTTATTTAAAATAACCTAATATCATTTATTTTTTTGTATTTTTTCAATATTAAAATCTCTTTCAAAATATAAAATTCCAATTTACTAAAAAATGGAAATTCTTATATTTTCATATAAAACTTCCCATTTCATTATTAATTTAATACATACGTATTTTATGCTTTTTTTCTCCTCCGACATTCAAAATTTTTCTAATAAAATATAAATTATGCTGTTCAGAAAAACTGCTGTCTGAGCATAGTGAATTTGCAGTTTTTCAAGTATAATGAGTATTTTTTAGGACTAAAAAATTTTGCAGTCGATAGCAAGTGTATGAGGGCGGCAATGAGCCCTCATGAAAAAAACATAAATTTATTTTTTTACTTTTCTTATAACATCTATAATACTTCCATCTCTATATTCCACTACTGCAACAACTTCATCAGTAAACTCTATAGGTTTAGGCTCTCCTACTAAAAATTTCGCTTTTTCTATAAGCTCATCCATTTCTATTAATTCAATACCTGCTTTTTCAAATTTTTCTTTCAAATCAGGTCTTAAAGGATTTACAGTAACTCCAAGTTCAGTTACGACAACATCCACTGTTTCTCCCGGTGTTACTACTGTAGTTACTTTATCCATTATAGTTGCAAGTCTTCCTCTTATGAGGGGGGCAACTACTACAGACATTTTAGCCATAGCTGCCGTATCCGAATGCCCACCTGATGCAGCTCTTATTATTCCGTTTGAACCTGAAATAACATTTACATTGAAATCTCTATCTATTTCCAGTGCACTTAAAATTACAAAATCCAGTCTGTTTACTCCCGCTGATTTATTAAACGGATTCGCATAAAAATCAGCACTGATTTCCTGATGTAAACTATTTTTAGTAAGTGATTCCACACCTCCGAGATCAAAATCCTGAACATCAAATATTTTACCTACAAGTCCTTCTTCTAAAAGTTCTGCAAAGGCTTTAGTTATACCTCCCAGTGCATAGCTGCACTTTATTCCTCTTTTTATAAGTTCTTCTTTTATGAATCTTGTAACCGCAAGGGAAGCTCCTCCAGTTCCTGTCTGCATAGAAAATCCGTCAACAAAGTATCCTGATGCCAACATTGCTTCAAGAACTTTTTTAGCTATAAGAAGCTCTTTAGGATTTGAAGTAAATCTCGTAGCTCCACTCATTATTCCGTTTGAATCTCCGATTTCATCCACAGTAACTACATAATCCACTTTTGTTTGAGGAATACTTACAGGATAGTTAGGGTAGTCTACAAGAGTATCGGTAATTATGATTACTTTATCGGCATATTCAGCATCAACCATTGCGTATCCCAATGATCCACAGACTGATTTACCTACTACTCCGTTACTGTTTCCCATACAATCTGAAGAAGAAGCTCCTATAAATGCCACGTCTATTTTTAAATCTCCTTCAACAATAGCTCTTGCTCTACCTCCGTGAGATCTTATTACAGCCTTTGTCGGGAGTATTCCGTCAGATATTCCTTTTGCCAGCTCTCCTCTAAGTCCACTGCTTTCAATTCTGTCAACAACTCCGTTTTTTATATGTTCAACCATACATTCATGAGCTCCTGTAAAGGAACTTGCAGCAACTCTTATATTCTTAAATCCCATTTCTGCTATTACTCCCATTACAAGAGGTAAAACTTTGTCTCCATCTCTAAAATGATGATGAAAAGAAATTGTCATACCGTCTTTCAATCCTACCTTTTTTATTACTTCTTTTAGTGAGGAAACAGTCTTGTCTCTTCTTACTTTATCTTTTAAATTTTCCCTTTCTTCCATTGTTCCTTCAGGTTGAAGGGCAAAAGGAGATGTGTAGATTTTTCTGTTTTCATAGTCTTTTATATTTTTTAAAATTTCTTCGGTAACTCTCGCATTTTTCATGATACTATTCATCTCCTCCCATTTTTATTCCTGCCGCTTTTGCCAATTCAAGCACATGCTGTGCTCTTTCTATAATAGGCTTATCTATCATTTTTCCGTCTACCGTGAATACTCCTTTTCCTTCTGCCATAGCTTCTTCTGTTGCTTTTATAATTCTCAACGATTTTTTTATATTTTTTTCATCAGGAGTATAAACTTTATGTACTAATTCTATCTGTCTCGGATGAATAAGAGATTTTCCGTCAAATCCCATCTGTTTTATCATCTGAGCTTCTTTTATAAATCCTTCATCATTATTTACATCTGAATAAACAGAATCAACTGCCGCTATTCCTGCTGATCTTGCCGCCATTACAATCATGGCTCTTCCCATCATCATTTCCACTCCGTCGGTAGACCTTGTGGTTTTAAGATTAGTCACATAATCTTCTCCTCCTATTGCCATTCCAATAAGTCTTGGAGAACATTTTGCAATGGAAAGGGCATTTAAAGCTCCTAAAGGGCTTTCTATTGCTACTATTATTTTAGTTTTCCCTATTTCTATTCCGGCTTCTCTTTCTATTCTTTCTATATGTTTTTCAACTTCATAGACATCTTCAGGTGTATCTGTTTTAGGTATTCTAATAACTTCTATCTCGGCTCTTACCATTGCTTCCAAGTCCTGTATTCCGAATTCCGTATCAAGGGAATTTATTCTGACAACAGTTTCCACACCTGCTTCCTTATAAAGAGGTTTTAATTTTTTTATCATATTAAACAACAAACATCTTGCTGAATCTTTTTCAGTTATTGCTATGGAATCCTCTAAGTCAAACATAACTGAATCAGGTTTATATAAATATGAATCTCTTATTATTCCCGGATTATTTGCGGGAACAAAGAGCATTGATCTTCTTAATTTCATTTTTTCCTCCGTTCTCGTTTTTTCTGCTCAATTTTATTCTTTAAATTTTTATTCCCACTTAAATTCTTTACTTTGTGCAGCTCTCATTATAGCTGTCTGAAGCCTGCTCTTTATGACTACGTCCAATGCCCCTTTATCATCAAGGGTAATTTTTGCTGCTTTTACTCCCATTTCATTTAAAGTTTCATCTACAACTTTTCTTATGTCATCTCCATACTGATCTGCAACCGTACTTTTCAATTCAAGTTCTATACCTGAAGCTCCCGGCTCCATAACGACATAAATATCACTTGATTCAAGTGTTCCTGCCACAGCTCTGACTTTTAATTCCATTTTTCCTCCTGTACTGTAAAAATTCTTATATATAATGTTTATTTCTTATTTAAATATAATAAGCAGTGCTCCTGCGGCAACTGCCGATCCTATTACTCCCGCCACATTAGGACCCATTGCATGCATGAGAAGGAAATTTCCCGGATCCTCTTCCTGTCCTACTTTTTGTACAACTCTTGCAGCCATTGGAACTGCCGAAACGCCCGCCGCTCCTATCATTGGATTTATTTTTCCTCCACTTAGTTTACACATCAGCTTTCCGAAAAGTACTCCACCTATTGTCCCGAATGAAAAGGCAAAAAGACCCAATGCAACTATTTTCAGTGTTGCAAAATTCAGGAATGTATGTGCATTTGCAGTTGCTCCCACTGTTATTCCAAGTACTATCGTTATACAGTAAAGCATAGCTCCTCTCACATGCTCCACAAGGTTAGGCACAAGACCCGCTTCCTTTATGAGATTTCCAAGCATCAACATCCCTATAAGAGGAGCGGATGAAGGCACAAGCAGAATAACTACAACTGTTACTATTATAGGAAACAGTATTTTCTCCCTTTTACTTACATTTCTTAATTGCACCATTCTGATTTTTCTTTCTTTCTCAGTTGTAAGCATTCTTATTATAGGCGGTTGTATTACAGGTACCAATGCCATATATGAATATGCGGCAACTGCTATAGGACCTAATAAATGAGGTGCTAATTTCGTTGTCAAATATATTGCAGTAGGCCCGTCAGCTCCTCCTATTATCCCTATAGAAGCGGCTTCCCTCCCTGTAAGTCCAAGTAATATCGCACCTAAAAATGCCACAAATATTCCGAACTGTGCTGCCGCTCCAAGAAGCAGGCTTTTCGGATTGGCTATTAAAGGACCGAAATCAGTGGATGCTCCTATTGCCAGAAAAATCAATGGCGGATAAATTCCCATTTTTACTCCCTGATATAAATAATACAGAAGTCCTCCCGATTCCATCAATCCTTCTTTTGGAACTCCCGGCAAATTCACAAGTAGCATTCCGAAGGCTATCGGAAGCAGCAGATACGGCTCATATTCTTTTTTTATTGCTAAATACAATAACCCCAATGCTACAATAATCATAATAAACTGACTTAAAGTAAGCATCGATATTCCTGTTGTCTTATAAAGGGTTAACAGTAACTCCATTTTTTTCTCCTTTCTTTAAATTATGCTATTGTAATTAATGTATTTCCTGTTTCTACTGTATCTCCTTTTGTTACATTTATCCCTGATACTGTTCCATCCACAGGTGCTACTATGGGATTTTCCATTTTCATGGCTTCCAGTACAAGGAGAGTTTCCCCCGCTTTTACTTTCTGTCCTATGGAAACGTCAACATTTAATACGAGTCCCTGCATCGGGGCTTCCACTTTTGTTCCTTCTACTGAAGATAGAGTATTTCCTCCTGATTTTAATTCTTCCTTCTTCGGAGAAACCGTTTCTATTTTTCCTTCTTTTTCACTTACAGATTCCACTTCCACTTCATAGACCTTTTCTCCTATTTTTATTTTGTACATTTTTATCATAGTCAATCTCCTTATAAAAATATAATTTACGTTTTTTCAGGATAACATCCAATCCTTTATTACTTTATCCATTTAATTATTAAAATCCTTGAATTTATACGAATTAATTAACTTCTCTTATTGACTTTACTCTCACATATGCATTTTCATCTTCACCCGCAGCTTCTATTACCGACACCATTACCGCTGCCAACATTTTATCATCCTTTATATCTTCAGGACTCAATTTTGCCCTGTTTTCTTGGGAAGGTTTAAAAACAGTCGGTTGTGATTGCCGTTTATTTCCTTCCTTTTCCGAAGGAATATATTTAAAAAGAGATAGAATGAAAGAAATTAAAATCAATACTAAAAATACTACCGTCATACTTATAACTGTTACAAATAATGCTTCCGTCAATGTTATCGGTGAACTTCCATATATTATTCTCATATAAATTTTCCCTTTCTTTTAAAATATTACATTTATAGTCTGCTCTTTTACTTCTTCTTTTTTCCCTTTTTCAGGATTATTCCTATTTTCCAGATAAGGTTGGGCAGTTTGAGGGAACATGGCATACATCAGTATATCTTCATCAGATTTTACCAAATCCCCCGCCTCATTTTTTATTGTTTCATATTCACTATCTATTAAATCCGCCGGTCTTCCTGTGAATAATTCTTCTTCGCCTATTACAGTTTTTTTCATTTCTTCTGAAATAGGTACCGGAGATTTACCATACAGACCCTTTACATAATCTTTTATTTCTTTGGGAATCATTTTATATCGGTTTCCTGTAAGTACATTAAATACAGACTGTGTTCCAACCATCTGACTTAAAGGAGTTACAAGAGGAGGATACCCGAGATCGGCCCTTACTTTAGGAATTTCCTTGAGCACTTCCTCATATTTATGTTCCGCTTTCTGCGCCTTCAGTTGTGACAACATATTTGAAAGCATTCCTCCCGGAAGCTGATATTCAACTATGCTCGGTTCGACAAATAATGCCTGTGGATTTAATGTTCCGTTATCCAGATATTTTTTTCTTATCGGTTTGAAATATTCGGCTATTTCCTTTAAAAGTTCCAAATCAAACCCCGTATCATATTCAGTTCCTTGAAGTGTTCTTACAAGAGATTCCGTTGTAGGCTGGGATGTCCCTCCTGATAAAGGGGAAACTGCAGTATCAACTATATCTGCTCCTGCTTCTATCCCTTTCAGATTTGCCATTGCTCCAAGCCCTGCAGTAGCATGAGTATGAAGTTCAATAGGAACATTTACCGTTTTTTTCAACTCACTTATAAGCTCATAAGCTTTATAAGGGAGCAGTATCCCCGACATATCTTTTACAGCAATGGAATCGGCACCCATATCTTCCATTTCCTTAGCCAGATTTTTGAAATATTCGGTAGTATGAACGGGACTTATTGTATAGCATATTGCCAACTGACTGTGACCTCCATATTTTTTTGTACTCTCACATGCTTGCCTTATATTTCTTACATCATTCAGTGCATCAAATATTCTTATTATATCTATTCCGTTTTTTATGGATTTTTCTACAAATTTGTCCACTATGTCATCGGCATAATGTCTGTATCCGAGTAAATTTTGTCCTCTCAAGAGCATCTGAAGTTTTGTATTTTTTGCCCTTTTTCTTATTTCCCTCAGTCTTTCCCACGGATCTTCATTTAAAAATCTTATTGCCGAATCAAATGTCGCCCCTCCCCATACTTCAAGGGAATGATACCCGACTTTATCCATCATTTCAACTGCAGGAAGAATTTCCGCAGTTGTCAGTCTTGTTGCTATTAATGACTGATGTCCATCTCTCAATGTAGTATCCGTTATCTTCACTTTACTCAAGATTTTTCCTCCTAACTTGTTTATAATAAATATATTTTACTATTAATAAAACTGAACGGGAATTTATTTAAAACTCCCGATTCCGTTCAAGTTTTCTATCCTGCAAATAATCCGAACAATACTGAACCTAAAATAAGCATCATAGCTCCACCTATTCTTGAAGAAATCTGTGCAAAAGACATGAGTTCCATTCTATTTGCAGCTCCCAGAACCGCTACGTCTCCTGCTCCGCCTCTATTTGCCATACATAATCCGGCTGTTATAGCAGCTTCCACAGGATAAAATTTCATTTTTTTTGCAACAAGCATTATCATTCCAACTGCCCCGAATACTATTGCTAATGCTATTATCAGATTAGGAACTGTCAGTGCATTTTTAATTTCATTTATATCAGTTCCGAATCCTACTGCTGCCATTAATACCCATATTGTATGTTTTGAAAAATATGTCTGCATTTTTTTTGCTCCCGCTTTTATTCTGTCAGGAACAACGTTAAACACATTTAAAAGTACAGCTAGAATAACAAGAAAAGCAAGTCTGTGAATTTCAAAAGGTAATTTCCAACTTTTCCATATTACAGCAAATATATGTGCCGTCATAGCAAGTATACCTGTGAAGAATATTGCAATAGCAACGTCTGAAAGTTCAGCTTTTATATCTACTTCTTTATCTTTTACAGCTTCTTTTGAATTATCAATAACAAGTTGACCGTTTCCTGTAAGTTCGGGTTTCTTTTCTCCCAGTTTGCTTAAAAGAGCCCCTGATAATATTGATATAATATTTGCTATTGTAAGAATGGATATAGCAAACGCAAACCATTCCTTAGCGGGTCTTCCTGTTTTTGCCGCCCACATTTCGGACATAGGTATAGCTCCTGCTCCGGTTCCTCCTCCCATAATAGGAAGTACATAATTCATCATTACATCCAAAGGTGATTTTCCGAATATAAGCCCTACTCCGATTCCGCCTATTGCCGCTCCAATTACACCCAATACTATTAGAGGTATATACCCTGCTATGGATTTTATAAGAGTATTTCTATTAACTGTCAAAACCGATCCCACTATAAGTGCAGGTATAAATATTTCCAAAAAGTTCACAGGCTGCTCTCCGTAAAAAATATCAATATGTTCCAGTAACTTTTCAGGAACCAGTTTATAAGTTCCGAAAACAGCTGCCATAAGAAATACAAGAACCGTTCCTCCACCGATATAATCATTAAAATACGGTATTCTATCTCCGATTACTCCAAAAAAGATCCCGAAAACAGCTAATAAAGAAAACATTGTCAGGAAATTGGGTCTTAAAAATGCCAGTTCCTTTCCTCCAAAAGGTACATAAACAACAACTAATGTAACCGCAAGCATGAAAAGGTACATGAATAAATTTGCCCCTCCCCACTTAAATTCTTTTTCATCAAATAATTCCTTAAATTTTTTCATTTTCTCATTTATACAGTACACTTCTGTGTATACTGTAACTCCTTTCTTTTTAGTTTATATAATTATTGTAAATTAATAATTTATCAAACTCAGTCTCCTAAATACTCAATAATAAATGTTATGCAGAAAAATTACGACTGCAAGAACATCTGCAGAACCTCCGGGACTGATATTATTTTCAATACACCATTTTTCAAATTTTTCAAGTTTTTCCTTTTCTGATATACCTATTAAAGATTTCGTCCTTTTTTTGACTTCACTCAACATTTCTATCCCGTGTCGATGAACAATCGTACTGTCATTTATAATATTCATCAGTTTTATGAGAGTCATTGAACAGACTGTATTTTTACTGTAACATTTGAGATTTTCATCATAAAAAGGCAATATATCATCAAAAATGCCGGTCAGACCTTCTCTGACCTCTCCCCTTATTCCTGTAAAACCATATTTTACATATAATTTTTCACCATTTGTGAGATTTTCTTTATTTCCGATATTTTTAAAATCATCTAAAATATTTTTAGTAATTTTCCTTATCAACTCAGGAATTTTTTCTATATTTTTTCCTAAATAAAAATTTCTTGCTGTTGCCAGTACTGTTATTCCCATAAGAAATATAAGCCCTTTATGAGTATTTACATTTTTTGTAGCCCTCATCATGGAAATTTCAGCTTTTTTCCCGATTTCCCTTGCAATAGAAAATGCAGTATCGAGCTCTATATCAGAATACCCTATCCTTGTTATTTCATAAAAAGCTTTTTCTATGGCAAAGCCGCTCTCCAGAAAAGTATAAAAATTCATGTCTTTGTGAGAACCTGTATTAACAGGTGACACAAGACCGAAAGACGGATAAGCGGAAACTTCATAAATAAGTCCTTCAAGTGCTGCCAATGAAAATTTGTGAGCTATGTAATTTCTGTATTTTTCTTCAAGAAAATTATAAAGCTCCTCATAACTGTGCTTCATACTTCTTACACAATTATAAGCCTTGTCATTACAAAGAAAACACTTCCTGAAAGAATTTCCGATATCTTTTCTTGAAAGTACATTTCCTTCGGGAGTATGAACATCTATGTCTGCACATCTTCCCAATTCATGACTTTCTTCAAGAATAATCATAGATTTTTTTATATTATAGGCATTACCTTCCAATATATAAAAGAAAAATTTCCCTTCCTCATTTCTGAAGTTTTCTCTAAAAATTATATTTTTTTCAAATAATTTGTCAATTTCTTCAGAAATTGCATCTACTATATTATCTGCTAAAGGAAGATTCTTATTTTTTCCGGGAAAATTCGCCTTTAATACAACAAGAGTTTTTTTATATTTTTCAATTAACTTTTTCTGGTATTCCACTCTTTTTTCTCTATCATTTAAAAAATTTCCTATGTTCATTTTAATTTACCTGAAATTTCTTTATTTTTAAGAGAATCCAGATATTCAAAAGTCGTATAAGGAACAATCTTTCTAATTTCTTCCATTTTTCCTTCCTTTAAAAGCTTTCTCACTGAAGAGGCGGAAATAATTTTTCCATCAATAGATTTACGTGGAATAATATTAACTTCAATTCCATATTTAGGTAAAATTTCTGAAATGATTCTATTATAAACTGATGTCACTTCATCAAAAGGTTCCTCCCCTAAATATCTGTGATTTATATTCAACCGTCTGCAAAATTTTGTTGCAATTATTTCAGAGTCAAGTTTTGCATATTCAGTGAGCATCGAATTTTTGTCTTTCAGAAAATAGGAAGGAAAGGTTGCTGAAGAAATTATATATTTCGTAGATGGAACTACTTTTACATTTTTAAGGTCTTCCGTCCCCTTTTTTACAAGTTGTATCCTCGTTTTAAAAGAAAATGTCGATTTATTTTCCTCCAGTACAAAAATAATAACTTCATTATTATTTTTCGCGGCATTTTCAATAAGGTATCTGTGACCTAACGTAAAAGGATTACAGTTCATTACTATCATAGCCCTTTTATGTCTGATATCCAGATTATTATTTTTTATAATGTTTGAAATTATCCCTTCGATATCCTCATTCCCCTGTTCTAACAAAATAACTTTATCCGTACATGCAACTTTTTTATATCCCATGTCTTCAAAAATAAACTTATTTTCAATTTTAGTAAATATCATTGATGACAAGTATCCCTCTTCAACAAGCTTATTTCTTATTTCTGTTAGCAGGATATTAGATAGTCCTTTTCCCTGATGACTTTTATCCACTGCGAAATCTTTTATAATATTCCTGTCTTTAGAGACAGTAGCTATAATTTCTTCATTTTCTCTTATTACTGCAGTGTAATCTACTGAACTGTCAAACTCCAGTTCAAATTTCTCTAAAAATTCTTTTAACTCCCTCAATTCAAAACTGTTTTTATAATCCAGCTTTGATACATTCATCTAAATAACCTCCCGATTTATCCTGTCTAAGCTCTCGGTCCTGCATTTACGACATTTTCAGGCATATGAGGATATTTTTTTTCAAAATTTTCCTGAAACATTTTAGCCAATTTTTTTGCATAGACAATGTAAGCTTCCTTATTTTCCCAAGTATCGGCAGGGTTCATAATTTCACATGGAACATTTGGGCAAAATTGAGGAATATCCACATTGAAAATATCGTCATGTTTATATTCAACCGAATCAAGTTCGCCATTTAAAGCCGCTGTAACCATTGCACGAGTATATTTCAGTTCCATACGCTTCCCTATCCCGTAAGGTCCTCCTGACCATCCTGTATTTATGAGATACACTTTTGTATTATATTTTTCAATTTTTTCTCCAAACATTTTCGCATAAACTGATGGTTCCATAGGCATAAAAGGCTCTCCGAAGCAAGTGGAGAATGTTGGTTGAGGTTCTGTGACTCCACGCTCGGTACCTGCAAGTTTTGAAGTAAATCCTGTAATAAAATGATACATTGCCGCATCTTGATTCAGCCTTGAAATGGGAGGCAGTACACCGAAAGCATCTGCTGTAAGAAATATAACTACAGAAGGTATTCCTCCTACTCCCGGGATTTGAGCATTTGTTATATAATTAATGGGATAACCTACACGGGTATTCTCAGTAAATGTTTTATCTTTAAAGTCCAATTCTCTTGTTTTCGGGTCCATTATGACATTTTCCACAAGACTTCCAAATTTTATTGCCCGATATATTTCAGGCTCATATTTTTCTTTCAGATTTATACACTTAGCATAACAACCCCCTTCAAAATTAAAAATTCCATGATTGGACCAGCCATGCTCATCATCACCTATTAATTTTCTATTAGGATCTGTAGACAAAGTCGTTTTTCCTGTACCTGAAAGTCCAAAAAAAACGGCAGTTTTGCCTGTAACCGGATCTATATTTGCGGAACAATGCATAGGAAGCACATCCATACTCGGCATTAAATAATTCATTACGCAAAATACACTTTTCTTTATTTCTCCCGAATATCTCGAACCGCATATTATCCCTATTTTCGCTTCATAATCAATGATGATAGCAGCTTCTGAATGAGTTCCGTCTATTTTCGGATTACACTTAAATCCCGGCGCTGCAATAATAGTAAAATCAGGACTATGATAATTTGCAAGCTCTTCAGCCGAAGGTCTTATTAAAAGTTGATGAATAAACAAATTCTGACTGGCAAGCTCATTTATGATCCTGAACTTTTTTCTACACACGGGATCAGCTCCCGCTATTCCGTCAAAAATAAAAATTTCCCTATTCTGAAAATAGGAAACCAGCTTCCCGTAAATAGCATTAAACTTTGACTTTTCAATAGGGCGGTTTACATTCCCCCATGCAATGGAGTCATGAATTCCCTGAGTGTCGACTATAAACTTATCCTCAGGAGAACGTCCGGTATATTTACCGGTTGTTACAACAAGTGCTCCTGTTTTTGACAGTTTGCCTTCTTCTTTCTGAACAGCAATTTCAATTAATTCTGTAGGGGATAAGTTACGGTGAATTTTCCCGGTGTTTATAATTCCCAATTTTTCAAGTCCGAATGTTCTCATGATACTACCTCCGTTTAAATTATTTATTTTATAAAATTTAATTCTGTACGGTTATTATCATAGTAACTTTTTATTCAAACAACTAAAATCAAACTTTTCATTTCCCATTCCAAAATAAATTAAAGTTCTTCTTGGTATCTTTCTCTGTATTTTCTTATCTAACAGTATCCCTTCAAAAAATATCAAGTCCGTTTACTTCCGTGAACCGTTTTTTAGAAATTTTTATATTGAGTTTTATATATCCTGTCTTATCATCTATTTTTAATTTTATTGTACATTCTGTTTTTATATTTTAAATGCTTCTTCTTTCGAGTTAATTTTTTCACCCACTTTTCTTAATGCAAAACATTTTATTACTTTTATTCTTAACATGCTATGGTTTATTATAACATACTTCATTACATTTTTAAAGTTTTTGAATATAATTCTTCCATAATAATTATATTTTTATTCTTGAAGACAATAAATTTTAATAAAAATTTGTATTGTAATTTTCTTTATTTATAATATAATATTAAAATACAAATCAAAGCAAAAAAAGGAGAAACTATGAAAATCTATAAATTTGATACTCTCGATTCTACAAACGAATACATGAAAAATCATATGGAAACCTTTGAAGAATTTGATGCGGTTATTGCCGATAGTCAGACAAAAGGAAAAGCCCGTAGAGGAAATTTATGGTTTTCCGATAAAGGAATGGCACTTTTTACTTTTCTTGTAAAAAAACATAAAGGAATCAAAGATTCGGAATATATGAAATTACCTTTGTTAGCAGGAATGGGAGTCATAAAAGGATTAAATCATTTTGAAAAACTGGATTATAAATTTAAATGGACAAATGATGTTTATCTTAACGAAAGAAAATTAAGCGGTATTTTGGTAGAAAGAATTGAAGATAATTTTTACATAGGTATAGGAATAAATATTAACAATATTTTACCTGTCGAACTTGAAAAAATTGCAGTTTCTCTTTCGGAAATTACAGGAGAAAAATATGATATTACAGATATTGTTTCTTCCATTATTAAAGAATTTAAAATTCTTTATAATGACTTTATAAACAGACTCTGGAAAAACATATTGTCAGAGATTAATTCCATAAACTATCTGAAAGATAAAAAAGTAAGCATAAAAATAGCTGACACTCTTATTTCAGGAATTGCACGAGATATAAACAATAAAGGAGAAATTGAAATTCTTGCAAATAACGGTATTTTATCTTTTTCTTTCGGAGAAGTTGTAAATAAAAAGATTATAATTGAAAAATAGCAGGGATATAAGCTTTTTATATTATTTACCCCATCCTTTCAATATTAAAAATTTTTCCAAGAAAATATGAGTTATGCCAATCGAGTTATACCAATTACGGAAATCAATGTCCGAACAAAGTGAGTTTGCCAATTTCGACTCATAATAAAACTTTTTGAATCTTCAAAAAGTTTTTTGATTATTAACCGAGAGGTAAAGATAACAAGTCTATTTAAAAAAATGCCCTGAACAAACTTCACAAAGCCTATCCAGAGCATTTTTTATCAAATTTATCAGGTGTATAACATTATTTTTTTTAACTGTCAATTATAATTTCTGCTCAGTTCTTGAAATAATATCATTCTGTGTCGTTTTATCCAATGTGACAAATTGTGCACAATATCCTGCGACTCTCACTATAATATCTCTATGTTTTTCTGGCTCACATTGGGCAGCTTTCAATGTTTCTCCTGAAATAATATTGAATTGTATATGCCAACCTTTAGATGCTATAAATGATTTTATAACATCTACAAATTTCTCAAACTGTTCAGGGCTTCTCACAAGGTCAGGAGAATATTTCTGATTCAATAGCTGTCCTCCTGTAATCATAAGAGTAGGAAGTTTGTTTACCGAATTAAGTACTGCAGTAGGTCCGTTTACATCTGTTCCCTGTGTAGGTGAACCTCCTTCAGCAGCCGGAGTATAAGCTCGTCTTCCATCAGGAGTAGCACCGCTTACAGTTCCCATAGGCACATTTGAAGATATTCCGGAAGTTGATACTCCATAGCCTCCATTTTTAGGGCCTCTTCCATATCTTGTATTATGATATTTCTGTATTTCATTTATATATGACCAATAAATATTTTCTGCAAATTCATCTACTTCATCAATATCATTTCCGTATTTAGGCACTTCAAGTAATATTTTACGTATTCTTTCTCCTTCTTCTCCTGCATAGTCATTTTGTAATGCATTATATACTTCTTCCTTTGTCAGCACTTTTCCGTCATATACTAACGTTTTCAAAGCATACAAAGAGTTTGCAGCATTAGCTATTCCAACTTGAAGTCCTGAAACGATATCATAAACCGCTCCTCCTTCTTTTGCTGTCAATCCTCTTTCTATACAGTTATCTACAAGACTTGATAACAATATGTCCGGGAATTCCTCTAAATGAGTGTCTGCAAGAGTGTCAAGAGCAACTGTCAGTTTTGTATAATGTTTTATATGATTTTCCCATGCTCTCCATAAATCATCATAAGTTTCAAAATCAGTTAATTTACCTTGACCTTTTAACATCTGAAGTCCTGTTCTATTGTCATATCCGTCATTTAAAACAAGTTCGGTAGCTTTTACAAGGTTTAAAAATGTCATTCCTGTACATCTGTATCCCCATTTGCCCGGTACGGCAACTTCCACACAACCTACCATAGTATAGTCATAAGCATCCTTAAAATCTACACCTTTATTTAAAAGAGCAGGTATTATTATTTCATCAGTATGCATAGCAGGCATTCCGTACCCTGTAGCGGCAACAGAAGCGCATTCTCTTATAAATCTTTCAGGAGAATTGGCATGGTATCTCACTGCCAGATTAGGCTGTGTCAATTTATTTTCTCCTACGCTTTCCAATATTAAATAACTCAGTTCATTTGTGCAGTCTTTCCCGTTAGCCTTTGATCCTCCCAAAGTTACATTCTGATAAGTAGGATAACCTGCACCGTAACCTGAGTGGGAAGTGGATCTCACTTTTATTACCGAATACAGTTTTACCCAAAGGCACTGTAACAGCTCTTTTGCAAAATCTCTTTCCACATTTCCATCAATTATATCCTGTTTATACAACGGATACAAATACTGATCCACTCTTCCCAATGAAGCTGAGTGTCCGTTACTTTCTATCTGTATCACAAGATGAATAAACCATATTGCCTGTACTCCTTCCCAAAATGTGTCTGCAGGATTTTCAGGAACTTTCAGACAGTTTTCATGTATTTGAAGCAATTCTTTTTTTCTTGTTTCGTCTTTTTCCGATTGAGCAAGTTTCAGTGCCAGATCGGCATATCTATGGGCAAAGTTTATAACTGCTTCCGCTACAATTTCCACCGATTTCAGAAAATCTACTTTATTGTATCCTCCGTATACTGTTATATCTACCTTTTCCCTTGCTTCCTTAGCTTCTTCTATTACACCTCTTAACCCTTTGTTCAAAACTTTTTCAAAAGACGGAACTATATGACCGTCACCTGATGTCATGTTCCCTTCTCCATGGATTATTTTTACAATTCCCGCTTCTTTTATTTCTTGAGGCATTTGTGCAAAAGCTCTGTCTTTTAAGGTTTTCCCTCTCCACCATTCGCATATTTCAATCATTTCAGGTATTTCTTCTTCAGGAACACGGAATTTATCCCCTTCTCTTGAATCAAAATTACCTTTTTCCTTAAGTTCATCAACAATCCAGTCTACTGCATATTCCGGAAAGAAAGGAGCAGTTCTTTCATCTACAGACTGGTTTCCTGCAATAAGTTCTCCATCTTTTATATATATTGTCATATTTTCAAGAATTTCCTTTACTGCATAGGCTCTCACAAGATATTTGGATTTTCCTTCATGCTCTTTGTAAGCTTTTGTAAGCAGTCTTCCCCTTTCTACACTAACTCCCGGAAACTTGGACAGTGCCGATTCTCTAAGTTTTTTTACTCTTTCACTTTTCAAAATATACTCTTTCATAGTTTTTTCCTCCAATATATTTTATTTTCATTTTTTTTGTAATTTTCTTATAACTCATATATATTCATTTTTTACTGACAAATTTATTTTATTGATTTATTTTTGCCCTTACTCCTATTTCTTTCATGATTTCCACAGCTTCTTCCAGCTCTTCTTTTGTATGTTTTACTAAAGTCGGCATAGGATAAGGTCTTCTGAGTTTCCTATATTTTTCAAGTCCCATAGTATGATATGGCAATATGTCCACATCCAATAAATTTACTTTTTTCAGAAACTTTGCAGTTTCAGCTATATTTTCCTTATCATCATTCACTCCTTTTATAAAAGGAAATCTCATTATTATATTTTTATGCCATTTTGAAAGCCTTTCAAGATTTTCCAATATTACTTTATTTGAAACAGCAGTATATTGTTTATGCTTTTCACTATTCATATGTTTTATATCAAACAAAACCGTATCTGTAAGTTTTGCCAGACTTTCAAGTTCTTCATAATTGCCGAATCCTGTAGTTTCAATAGCTGTTCCTATATATTCTTCTTTAAGTTTTTCAAATAATTTTATTGCAAACTTTGCATTTACAAGAATTTCCCCTCCGCTTAAAGTGACCCCTCCTCCTGATTTCCTATAAAATTTCTCATCTTTCATAACTTCTTTAAATACTTCATTTAATGTCATTTTTTTTGCTACTTTAGGCAGTTCTCCCGTAATAGGACAGATAGCCCCATAATCCCAGTAAACTTCATTTTCAGTTTTTTGAGTTTCAGGATTCGAACACCATAAACATCTTAGCGGACACCCTTTCAGATATACTACTGTCCTTATACCGGGACCATCAAATGTTGCTCCTCTTTCTATTCCGGTAACAAGTGCTTCTTCCATAAACTGTCTTCTCTCTCCCTTAATACAAAAATATTTTTAAGTTTCGTTTTGTTTCGATATATTTCATATTACACTATTTATCATTTATTGTCAACAAAAATTTTAAAAATTTTATAGACTTCTTAAAGTAAATATGCTAATATTAAAATATAACCAAAATAAAACGAAATATATCGAAATAGAAACGTTTTATTTTGAAACAATTTTAAAATTAAAGAAAGGAGCGGTAACACTCTTTACAGAAGTTACCGGATAAATTTTATGGAATATTTTTTAGATACTGCAAATTTAGACGACATTAAAAAAATTAATGATATTTTCCCTTTAACAGGAGTAACTACCAACCCTTCAATCATTGCAAAAGAAAAAAGAGACTTTAAAGAAATCATAAATGACATTTACAATATTATAGGAAAAGACAAAATAGTACATGCTCAGGCTGTAGGATATACCGCCGATATTATAATTAAAGAAGTAAATTTATTAAGAGACACTTTCGGAGAAAATTTTTATACTAAGATTCCCGTGACTGCTGAAGGAATAAAAGCTATGAAAATACTTGCAAAAGACGGACACAAAATAACTGCCACAGGAATTCTTTCTTCTCAACAAATCATAATGGCGGCAGAAGCAGGTGCGGAATATATGGCACCTTATATAAACAGATCCGATAACATAGGAGAAAGCGGAATAGAAATAGTTAAAGATGCTTTTACGATACTTGAAACTGTTAAAAAAACCGATGAGGAATGTCTGAAAAGATATAAAAGAATTTTTGAACCGAAAATTCTCGGAGCTTCCTTTAAAAATGTAAGACAGGTCCATGAAACAATGCTTGCCGGTTCAAAATCGGTTACTATAGCTCCTGACGTTTTTGAAAGGCTTATATATCATCCTTATACAGATTGGAGTATGGATACATTTAACTCCGACTGGGAAAAAGCATACGGAAATAAAACCCTTCTGGATTTATTATAAGTTAAAGATAACAGATTCTGAAGACAAAAAATTTTAAAATTGAAAATTTTATTATTGTCTTCATTTATCAATAAATCATATATCAGAAATTTTTTATATAATTCAACAAAACACAATAAAATAAATATATAGAAATCATATTTTTAATACTTTAAAAATCTTCATCCCCTTGTATTTTTGAAAAATCGGGATATTATTATATTAAAGGAGTAAAAAACTTTTTTAAATGGAGGTAATAAATATGATTTCTTTTATTTTGTCAATCATCGCTCTTATATTAGGTTATGTGTTCTACGGTAAACTTGTAGAAAAGATTTTCGGGATTAATCCCCAAAGACCTACTCCGGCGATTGAATTTAAAGATGGTGTCGATTATGTAGAATTAAGCACACCTAAATCTTTCCTTATACAGTTTCTCAACATTGCAGGAACAGGTCCGATATTTGGAGCGATTGCAGGAGCTTTATGGGGACCTGCGGCTTTTCTATGGATTGTTTTCGGTTGTATTTTCGGTGGAGCCGTACATGATTTTTTGATAGGAATGCTCTCATTGAGGTCAAAAGGAAGCAACATCGGTGAAATAGTCGGAGAAAACCTCGGAAAAACAATGCAGCAAATTATGCGTGTTTTTTCAATTGTATTATTGCTTCTTGTAGGAGTAGTGTTTGTAAAATCTCCTGCCGATATACTGTCCAATTTGACAAAAATTGATGTAATGATATTTACAATAGCTATTATTGTATATTACATACTTGCAACCGTTCTTCCTATAGACAAAATTATAGCTAAAATATATCCTTTATTCGGATTCGCCTTATTGTTCATGGCTATTGGTATCGGTGGTATGCTTATATACGGAAGTTTAAAAGGAAATTTTGTCATACCTGAAATTACTGACATTTTTAAAGGAAATCCACATCCTAAAGGTACATCTTTATTCCCTTATTTATTCATTTCCATTGCATGCGGTGCAGTAAGTGGATTTCATGCTACACAAACACCTATGATAGCTCGTTGTATAAAAAATGAAACAGAAGCAAGAAAAGTATTTTATGGAGCTATGATTGCTGAAGGTGTTGTCGCTCTTATATGGGCTGCCGCTGCAATGACTGTTTTCGGGGGAATTAAAGAACTGGCAGCTGTCGGTTCTCCTGCAGTAGTTGTAAATAAAGCTTCCAGTCAGCTTTTAGGTATCATCGGTGCTTTCCTTGCCATACTGGGTGTTGTTGCCTGCCCTATAACTTCAGGAGATACTGCATTCAGGGGAGCAAGGCTAATAATTGCTGAAATTTTCAATATAAAGCAGGCACCTGTTAAAAATCGTTTCTTAGTAGCTATACCCTTATTTGCAGCAGGAATATATCTGACTACTATTGATTTCAATATTATATGGAGATATTTCGCATGGGCTAACCAGACATTGGCAACTGTTGCATTATGGACAGCAACAGTCTGGCTTGTAAAAAAAGGAAAATCTTTCTGGATAGCTTTACTCCCATCCATGTTTATGACAATGGTAGTTACTTCATATATCGTTATTGCCCCTGAAGGATTTGTAAGATTTTTCAAAAATGTTCCTGTCCATACAATAGAAATGTACGGATTTATAATAGCGGGTATTGTTACGATAATTTGCACTGCTCTTCTGTTTATGTATAAAAATAAAATTTCAAATATATCAGTTTCAGGAGTTAAAGCATAATAAAAAATAATTTTTTACTCTCAGTTTTAGAAATACTTGAAATTATTCATTCATTTTAAAATCTTATATCAAAAAATTTTCTCAAAAAATATGAATTATAACTATTCAAAAAAACAACAAACTTTATATCCGGAAATTGGAATGTGAGGATGCATCGTCATCCTCACAAAAAAGTTTGAAAATATTTCACTAAGTTTTTTAAAAAATAATACAAAAATATGAGGGCATATCACTACCCTCATAAATTTTATTTAAAAATTGTAGTAACTTTCAAAATATCGACTTTATATACATTCTATTCCAATTTTTTCATATTCTTCCAAAATTTCCCTTGATATTCTTTTATCAGTTACAATAGTTGTAATATCTTTTATATCACATACTTTATAAGGCATGATTACATTAAACTTTTCAGGTATGACAAGAGTTACCGTTCTTCCCGAAGATTTTATAAACTGACGTTTCACTCCAATTTCTTCTTCGTAAGGACTTGTAATCCCCATTATAGGATGTACTGCATAAGCTCCCATAAAACAAATATCGGGATAATATTCCTTTATCTGATTTTCAGCCAAGTATCCTACATTTGTCATAATTTTTTTAAATAAATTTCCTCCTATCATTATGACATCTATATTTTTGTGATTACAAAGTTCATTGGCAATAGACAGACTGTTAGTAAGCACAGTCAGACTGAGATTAACAGGAATTGCTCTTGCTAACTGTAAATTCGTTGTACTTCCGTCAATGGCAATTACTTGATTTTCTTTCATAAGATTTACTGCTTTTAATGCCAATTCGTACTTTAACTCAGGTTCAAAATTTTCCCTTTCAGAGTAATTTATTACATATCTGTTTAAAGGAAGAGCTCCTCCGAAGACTCTTTTGAGTACTCCCTTTTTGTCCATTTCCATAAGATCTCTTCTTATAGTATCTTCAGAAACTGATAAATCAAGAGCCAATTCATTCACTATTACTTTCCCTTTTGTATTCAGTTTCATAAGTATCAAATCTTGTCGTTCCTTTTTCAGCATTTTATCATTCCCTGTTTAAAATTTTTTACAAAAGCTGTATCATTTTCCCAGTTTATCCGCAACCAGTATTGCAGCATAAACATCATCAGCTGTAACTTTAAAAGGCATATTATGGATTGTTTCACCTTCTACCGTACTTGCTTGTGCCACTTTATAAAGTCTTTCTTTTGATACACTTCCCAGTCCGAGTTGCTCCAATGTAGTAGGCAGCCCTATGCTTTTACACAGTTCCACCACTTCATTTATTTCTTCAAGAGGTCTATTTTCAAGGACCATCTGAGTTATAGTTCCAAAAGCTACTTTTTCTCCATGATACATATGATGTCCCTCTTCAAGTATTGTAAGACCGTTATGTATTGCATGGGCAGCTGCAAGTCCTCCACTTTCAAATCCTATACCGCTTAAATATGTATTAGCTTCTATTATGTTTTCCACTGCTTTTGAACACACTTTGTTTTCCACTGCTATTTTAGCTTTAAGACCGTCTTCAAACAATGTATTCAGGCATAATTCAGCTATAGCAAGAGCCGCTTTTGTAGCTTTACCTCCTGCAATTGATGTAGCATTGGAATCTACACAAGCCTTTGCCTCAAAATAAGTGGAAAGAGCATCTCCAATCCCTGCTACAAGAAGTCTTACGGGAGCATTTACAATAATGTCCGTATCCATTATAACCATATCAGGATTGGATCTGAGGAAAAGATATTTTTCAAATTCTCCCTCAGGAGTATATACAACTGATAATGCACTGCACGGTGCGTCTGTAGAAGCTATAGTAGGAACTATAAGCACAGGAATATTTTCATAATAAGCAATGGCTTTTGCTGCATCAAGAGTTTTACCTCCTCCTATTCCCAGAAGAACATCACACTTCTTAGTTTTAAGTATCTCAATGTTTCTGTCAATTTCTTTTTGAGAACATTCTCCACCGAATACCTCCATATGATAAGGTATGTTTTCTTTCTCAAAGCTTTCAGCTATTTTTTGCTTAAAATTGTCAAATATAAACTTATCTGCAAGTATATAAGCAGAGCTGTTTCCCTTTACCTTGTAGTATTTTGCCAGATTGGCAATTTCATTTGCACCTTGTATATATTTTGTAGGTGCATTGATAATTTTGCTCATAAAATCACTCCCCATCTTGTTATTTTTTTATTTAATCTCTGATTAATTATACCTTTTATTTACAAATTTATCAATTATTTTTTTGTTACAAAAATTATTGCTTCTTCTCCCTGTTCGACCATTCCTTCCTTATCGACCTGTATACCGTATTTGGATTTATTCACATTTAAAAACGTTACAGGAGAAACTAAGGAGTATCCGGCTTCCATAATAGCTTTTCTATCTATTTCAGCTATTTTTTCTCCCTGTTTTACAGAATCTCCTAATTTTTTAAGCACTTTTATACCTTTACCATTTAGACTTACTGTTCCCAGTCCGATATGAATTAATATTTTATGTCCGTAATTATCTTCTAAAATAAAGGCATGCTCGGTTGAATAAATATTTATTATTTTTCCGTCTATCGGAGCAATTATTTCGTCACTTTCAATTTCCACTGCAAAACCGTCACCTAAAACTTTAGCACTGAATATTTTATCTTGAATATTTTCAATATCTATTATTCTTCCTTTAAACGGAGAAATCACTTTATTAATTTCTTCAAGAGAATCTTTATTTTCCACTGTACAGTCTTCACATAATCCTAAAACATTTATATTCATATTTTTAGATGTCTCTTTATCTGCAAAAGATGACTCCATTCCATGTTCTTTTATTTTTTCTATATATTCTTCCAGATTACTTTTTATTACTGAAACTGTAGGACCGTATACTACCTGTATTCCATTTCCTTTTTTTATAACCCCCATTGCTCCGGTCTGTTTCAATAATGAGTCGTTTATCAAATCAAGATTATTCGCTTTTATTCTAAGCCTTGTTGCACAGCATGTCAAATCACTGAAGTTATCCAATCCTCCCAGACCCTCTATAATAGACTGAGAAATTGTATCTTCCATAACCATGCCTTTTTTTCTTTCTTCTCTCATTGCATTATAGTCATTTTTTGTATAAAGTTTCGTTTCCACATCTTCATCTTCTCTTCCCGGTGTTTTTAAATCCCATTTCAGTATGACAAATCTAAAAAACATATAATACAATACAAAATAAAGTACAAACACAGGTAGCAACATAACCCAATTCGTTTTTGCATTTCCCTGTAACAATCCATACAATGTAAAATCTATAAGGCCACAGGAAAAAGTCGTACCAATGGCTATATTCAGCACACTCATTAACACAAAGGAAATTCCTGCAAAAATACAATGTACTACAAATACTATAGGAGCAACAAATAAAAATGTAAATTCAATAGGTTCTGTTATTCCCGTAAGAAAACTTGTCAATGCAGCTGACAGAAGTAATCCTCCCACTACTTTTTTCTTGGACGGTTTTGCACAATGATACATTGCCAAAGCCGCTCCCGGTAATCCCGCCATCATAAATGAATATTTACCTGTCATAAATTTTGCAGCTTCTATACTGAAACGTGTAGTATTTTTAGATGCCAACTCCGCAAAAAAGATATTCTGTGCTCCCTGAATCAACTGACCGTCTACCATCATACTTCCTCCAAGACCTGTCTGCCAGAATGGAATATACCATATATGATGAAGCCCGAAAGGTATGAGTATTCTTTCCATAAATCCGAAAATAAATATTCCTATATCTCCTGATCCGGTAACAACTCTTCCTATGGAAAATATCCCCTGTTGGATAAACGGCCATACAAGAAAAGCTATAAATCCGATCCCGATATATGCAAAAGTACACACAATAGGCACAAATCTCACTCCTGCAAAAAATGAAACCGCCGCAGGTAATTTTATTTTGTAAAACCTGTTATGAAGTGCAGCTACTCCCAATCCTACAACAATCCCTCCAAACACTCCCATTTCCAATGTCTGTATTCCTAAAACCATACTTACAGCTCCGCTCAGAACTCTTTCAGCTACCTGACCGTCTGCTGTAATAGTTCCATTAAAAATAAGTAAATTTTTTATTGTAACATGCATTATTATAAATGACAGGGCAGCTGAAAGTACCGCTACTCCTCTTTCTTTTTTTGACATTCCGAATGCAATTGCCATAGCAAATATTAAAGGTAAATTTGCAAATATTGCACCTCCTACTCCGCTCATTATAGTTAAAACGTAACTTAACGGTGTCCCCGGAGCAAGCAACCACTCCAGATTATATGATGCTATAGTTTTTGGATTGGTAAATGAAGCTCCTAATCCAAGTAATAATCCCGCAACAGGCAAAATAGATACCGGCAGGAAAAACGACCTTCCTATACTTTGTAATGTTGAAAAAACGTGGTTTTCCTTTTTAATTTTTTCCATAATTTCCTCCATTTATAATAAAAATATTTAATAACAGCATTTTTATTTCGATTAGTTTCTTTTTATTTCATTTTATTTTTATTATAACTCTATTTTCGGAAAAGTCAAGTAAACTTTTGCATATTTTTGCATTATTATATTACAAAGAATGTATATTAATTTAATTATTAAAAATTTTATTCTAAAATTTGCATATTTTTGCATTTTTAAATATAGTTATTTTTTTATAATATTTTTTTAATTTTTCTTGGCTTTACCGCTTAAGGATCATTTTATAAATCAAAAATACTTCTATACTATAAGCAACATACATTTTAAAAAATTAAAAATTATTATTTTTACCAAGTTTTATAAAGAAATGATTTTTCCGGTTCCGGAGTAAAAGTTTATAAATTTATAGGATTAAATAAAAATTATTCTGATAATTTTTTATATAAAAAGACACTTTCACTTCATAAAACAAGTGAAAGTGCCCATATAAAATTGATTAAGATTATTAGCCGTTCTTAGAATTCCGCTCCGAATCCTACTTTAAATACATTGTTTTTATTGTCATTCAATTCATAAGCTGTTGTCATATTGAATTTGGAGAATTTATATTTCAATCCCAATCCTAATTTCATTCCGCTATCATAATCCAATCCTTCTATTTTTGATCCGTCTTTTACATCTCTATCTCTATGATAAGATTTTCTGTTAAATCTATGTTCATATTCTACATTTCCGAATAAATCAACTGCTGATCCCAATGCAACTTGTCCATATACTCCTACATTTGCATTTCCACTTGTTCCTCTCGCTTTTGAGGCATTTAATTTATCTATTGCCCCTTCTTCAACTCTCGTTACTCCCAATCCTATATAAGGTTTTACATAACCAGTATTTCCACTGAATTTGGATCCGAATCTTGTTTGAAAATCAATAATATTTGAATTAAATTTAGTTCCTTCAATAGCTACTTTATTTCTATTTTCATATTTATGACTGTTGTGTGAATATGTCAATACACTTGCCAAATCAACATTTTCAGTAAAATTATATTTTCCACTTAACATAAATTGGTAAGAATCCAAGTTTTCTTTTATACCGTCAAATGTTTCTTTATATTTTACTTTTGATTTTTGATATCCGAATCCTCCTCCTAATGTGAAGTTTCCGAAGCTTTTAGTTCCTATTAATGCTACTCCGTTACTTTTTGAATCATATTTTATAACTTGAGAGTTATCAGTATAACGTCCTGCTCCTCCTATATATTGGATATCTAAGCCTGTTCCGTTGTTATTCTGTGCGTCTTCCAAACTTTTGAATCCGCTTGAAGTTATATTTTTAGTCAATTCCAAATCAACTTTTGATCTAGGTATATAAACTTTTGTAGTCGGTGTTCCCGGTATCGGGGTTGGTGTAGGCGTTGGGTTTGGAGAAGGTGATGGTGACGGCGACGGTGCAGGCAATGTATTAAATGACGTATCACTTCCCGTTACTTGATTTGTAAAATTAAAAGTATTCCCTCCTGTTATTGTTCCTATTACCGTACCGCTTGAATTAACTACTTTAAAATTTGCTCCCGGTGCTACAGTTACAGATGTTCCTGCTGTAATTCTATCAGTAGGATTTAATGTTAGAGTAAAATCTCCTGCATTAATTGTAACATTTCCTGAAAATATTCCTGCACTTGTACTTATAGTTCCTCCTGAATAACTCGAACCACTACCTGTAGAAACTCCATTAAATGACAATGAATAAGCATTTACACTGGCAATTATTGCTCCTAATAATAATATTTTTTTCATTTGTTACCTCCTAAATTATTTTGTAATTTGTTACATTTAACTTTCTTTTGTCTTATTTTTCATTGCTTTATATTATACCCCAACTTTCATAAAGTGTCAAATTTCTTTCTTACTCTTAAAAATTCATTTATATACATAAATAAAAATTATAAATATATCTGAATAACAAGTATATTGAGTATTTATTTCAATATACAATTTTATTATTAAAAATTTTCATTTAATTTATACCTTCTCTTAATATTTTATTATAAAAAATGAATTTAAATTCTTTCTTAAGACTGTAGACTACTGTTTTTTGTTTAATATGTAATTTTCCTCTTTCTTTACTTTACCACTCCGTCCTGCTCTTATATTTGTCGTTATGTGTTGTAAATATTCATTCATATTCTTTGTTTTGCTCTTTTGATACTTAGTTCTATTCCTTCCGACACTCTTCCCAAATTCGATTTCTTAAACAGTATACCCATTTATATTTATTGTCTTTTCTCTTCTTCAAAGCTCTCAAAAAAACTTCTGTCTTTTAATATGCCTTTTATGAAGCTTCCTATTCTTTCTATATTAGCTCCTTCTTTCAACACTTTATAACCTTCTTTAATGCCCTTCTTCTATTCTCCCCCGAATTCAAATTAAATATTAAAACTATTCTTGCCTTCACACTTTTATTATCTATCATTATTTTGCTCTGAGAAGCTTTTATATATATTTTTCTTTTAATTTCTTCTATCGATATATTCCTTTTAGCTCCTATATATCCTTATAACATTATGTTATCTTCTACTTCTATTGTCCCTATATTTCCTATATTTTCCGTTATGTCGTACACTTCTATAGTATGCATTCTTTAATTTTTACCTAAAATTACTTTATTTATCTTTATTCTCCGGCATTCAAACTTTTTTAAAAGAATATAAAATTTTGCCGAACAGGAAAGCAATTTTCTGAAAATTAAATTTACTGTTTTTCAAACATAATGAATATTTATGAGAAATGAATTTTGAAGTCAGTAACTAGAGTATAAGAATAACGATAAAGCCCCATGGAAAGAAAAAATTATGTAAATAAAAAAATCGGTTAATTTCTCAACCGATTTTATCTTTTCAAATTAACTATTTCGCTATTTCAACAAAGTATTTTAATGTTCTTACTAATTGAGCAGTGTAAGACATTTCATTGTCATACCATGAAACTGTTTTAACTAATTGCTGATCTCCACTTTCAATAACTTTTGTCTGAGTTGCATCAAACAATGAACCGAAATGAATTCCAACTATATCTGAAGATACAAGTTCTTCTTCAGTATATCCGAATGATTCATTTGAAGCTTCTTTCATAGCTGCATTAATTTCATCTTTAGTAACTTTTTTACCTAAAACAGTTACTAATTCTGTTAATGATCCAGTAGGTACAGGTACTCTTTGAGCTGCTCCGTCAAGTTTTCCTGCTAATTCCGGTATTACAAGTCCTATAGCTTTTGCTGCTCCTGTAGTATTAGGAACTATATTTGCTGCCGCCGCTCTTGCTCTTCTGAAATCATTTTTTCTGTGTGGAGCATCAAGTGTATTCTGATCTCCTGTATAAGCGTGGATAGTAGTCATTGACCCTCCAACTATTCCAAATTTATCATTTAATACTTTAGCCATCGGTGCAAGACAGTTAGTCGTACATGAAGCTGCTGACAGTACCGTTTCCGTTCCGTCTAAAATAGTGTGGTTTACATTAAATACAACTGTTTTCATTTCTCCTGAACCAGGTGCCGATATAACTACTTTTTTAGCTCCTGCTTTAATATGTAATTCCGCTTTTTCTTTAGAAGTGAAGAATCCTGTACATTCTAATACTACATCTACTCCTAATTCTCCCCATGGTAATTGAGCCGGATCTGCATTTGCAAAAGTTTTGATTTCTTTTCCGTTTACAACGAAAGCCCCTTCTTTTACTTGAATTTCCCCATTAAATCTTCCTTGAGTCGTATCATATTTGAATAAATGTGCAAGCATTGCAGTATCTGTCAAATCATTAATTGCGACTACATCAAATTCAGGATTATCAGCCATTAATCTCAATGCTAATCTACCTATTCTCCCAAATCCGTTAATTGCTACTTTAACTGCCATATTACTATTACCTCCTAAAATTTTTATATAACATAATTTGTTTACAAGTTAAGTATATCACAATTCATTTAAAATTTGAAGTTTTTCTTTTAACAAATTTCACTTTCAATTTCCATTTTTCCTTTTATATAGCTTTTAAAAATTTCATTCTGTAAAGTTATAGAATAAAAATATTTTTCATCAAATTTTTAAGTGATTCAAACCTGAGAAGACATCATTAATATCCTGTACTTTTAAAATGAAAATGAATTCCTCTTTTAAAAATACTTAATTTTTTATATCCGTAAAATCTTCAATAACATTTAAATATTCATAAATATTATAAATTTTCAAATTATATTTTGTCGATTAACTCTTTCAGTTTTTTCGAGTCAGCTTCACCACTACAATTTTTATTCACAGGTATTTTTTCTTCAATTATTTTAAATATTCCGAATTTCTTGCTTAATTCCTTTATTTCCGGATTTTCTTCAATATTTCCTGTAAATTCGGGATTTCTTTCTAAAACAAGATAAAACTTATCATCTTTTGAAATTAAAGCAGATTTTTTGACTGCTTTACAAAAAGAAAATGCTGTTTCTATAGCTAAAGGATAATACTCCTTTCCTTCTATATCTATTTTACTTTCAATTTTTCCTAATAATATTAACCGCTTCTTATCATCAACATATCCTGAAACTCCTGTTTTATGCCATTTTCTATTTTTATTTTCATCCGTATTCGAGTTTCCTTTCAATATATGTTCTCCTCTGACAAATATCTCTCCTGTTTGTTCCCATGTATTTTTAGTTGATTTATTTTCTCTGTCAGTATTTTTTAATTCTTTAGAATCACTTTCTTCATCAACTTCTTTTTCAGTTTCTTTTATTTCAAACTCTATTTCTTTTACTTTTTCTCCTATTATTAAGCCTTTACCGTCTTTCATCTTTTCCAAATCTTCTTTAGTAATATCTTCAAAATTCAGTACAGAAACCGGCTCAACTCCCGAAATCTCATAAAACACTTTTATTTCAGCATTTATAAAGATTTTTTTTATTTTCTTCATAATTTTCGGAAACACAGACGCTCCTGTAATATATGCTGTCTGTACATTTTTAAATATTATATTTTTCTTTAAAGCATATTCAGCTAGATTTTCAAATATTATCACAGGCAATATTATATTCTGTATATTATTTTCATTGATTTGTTTTACTACATCTCCGTATTCCGTCTTCTCAAAATTATTCAAATCCACATCGGAAATAAAAGTTGTTACTCCTGTAAGCATGTGCGAAAGAATAAACAGAGGTGATAATGAATAAACTTTTGTCTCTTTATTAAATCTCATATTTCTTTCCAAAACGTTATACTGCCCCAATAAAAATCCATGAGTACCCATAATGGTTTTAAAAATTTTTTCTCCTATATCTGTTATATCTCTAAATTTTATTAACGCAAGACTGTTTTCATTTATTTCCTTTTCTTCTTTTTCATATTTTTTAGGCTTTTTCTTTACAATTACAGGTAAAGTTTCAGAGCTTTCAATCATTTTTTTATAGTTGATTTTTTTCTTTATTTTTCTTATATTTTTTAATAAAATCCCTTTAAAAAGTGTTATCCTGTCGGCTAATATGCCTTCAGCGGAAACTGCACCGCAATATCTGTCCACACATTCCATTTCTTTATCAGCTTCTATTATTACCGCTACCAATCCCATTTTAAAAATCGCCATTAAAATAAGATAAAATTCCAATCCTATAGGCATAAAAATTACAATTTTATCTCCTTTTTTAAATCCATTTTTTTCAAAATATGTACAAATCCGGTCAGATTTTATGTCCATATGACTGAAAGTAAGTTTATTTCCTGTTTTTATATCGACTAATGCTGTTTTATAAGGATATTTTTCCCGTAATTCTTTAATTTTATTAATTATTGTCATATTAAACATCCTTTCTGAAATTACTATCTATTCCCAAAACCATATTTTAATTTTATTTTTACCTTTCAAGAAATTTTTTCATATCTTCAGATATGGGTATTTCCAACTCAATTTCTTCATTTTTTGACGGATGAGTGAACCTTACTTTGTAAGCATGGAGAAATTGTCTTTTTATACCTTTTTCAGGATTTATCCCTTTACCGTAAAGCTCATCTCCTATTATCGGATGCCCTACGGACCTTAAATGCACTCTTATTTGATGAGTTCTCCCTGTAAATAGTTCACATTCGACTAATGTGACATTTTTTTCGTCATATTTTTTTAAAAATCTTATAGCCGTTTTTGCATACTGCCCTCTTTCGTCTATTATCCTTTCCAACTTATCCCCATCTCTATAAATGGGTTTTTCAATTATAATTTCATTACCGATTTCCATAATACCGTCAACTATTGCCAGATATTTTTTTTCAAAAATTGAAAAATTTTGAAGAAATGCTTGAGCAAAACTGTTTTTAGCAATAATTATAAGTCCTGATGTATTCATATCCAACCTATTATAAAATCTCGGTATTCTTTCTTCTCCGTATTTTTCTTTAAAATAATGGACTATCCCGTTTGCAAGTGTAAAATCCGCTTTTTTCTGTGTAGGATGTGTCAGTAAAAACGGTTCTTTATTTACAATGAGCAAGTCAGCATCTTCATATACTATATCCAAGTCAAGTTTTATCGGCTTTATATCTGTTACTTTACTTTTTTCAATTACTTTCAGTATTCCTCCTGATGGAAGTTTTTTGGTCGTTCTTACTTGTTTCCCATTTAAAAAAACCTCTACATTTCTTAAACTTCTTCCTGAATAATTTTGCACTTCTCTTAAATATTGAGATATTTTCATTCTGTGGTACTGTTTTTCAAGTTTAAATTTTTTCATGTTTTTCCTTTATATATTTTTTATTTTTCCCAAGACTTTATTTCGGTTAATTTATGATATTTATTAAGTTTATTACACTTCAATCATTCCAATTACATTTAATACGAGCAACAACCAATTTAAAATATTTATCATCGTCGAAATCAGTCCAATCCCTATAAACAATGTCGCTATATTTGAACTTTCCATAATTTTCAGATTCAGCACGAATAAAATAGGCATTAAAATTGTAATTATATTTATTAGAATAAATATAACTGTTACCATATTGTTGATTTTTATCTGTAAATTAGTTTGAGGTTTATTTACATTTACTGAAATTCCTCTGCTTTTAAATATAAAATATTGCCCCTGTATTTCATAAATACCCTCTTTTAATGTTTTTTTCAGTTTCTGTCTATACTTTACATTTGCTATTTTTATTTCATTTAAAATTAAATTTACCCTCATAATATTATTTCCATGTCTAAACCGCATCTACTTTCAACACTTATTTTTGCCATTTCAATCCCTCTTTATTATTTATTTTTCAGTTAATTTTACATTATTTTTCACCTTATAACAAGTTATGATTTATTTTATGTTTCTTCTGTTTATTTCACTGTTTTTATAATAAAATAAATAAAAACTCCGGTCAGAAAGGATTTTTTAATTTAAATATAACAGCTTTAATAATTTTCTTTATCGCATTTTTCCCGAATTTAAACCGGATTCAAAATATTTTTTACTTTTATACTTTACTCCAATCCTTATTTTTCCTAAATAATTCCTAAAAATAATTTTTTACTTATAGTTTCAGTATTTAAATTTTTACATTCTCTGAATTTTTTTATTTTGATTTTAGGAATTTGTTTATCAATATTACTGAGACTATGTTTTTAGAAAGGAAAAATACAATACGTTCCAAAATTTTGATTAAGAGCATATAGTTTTATTTCTCGAAATACAAATACAAAGGATTTGTATCTTTAATATTTTTTCAGGATTGTTCTTCCGGAATTCAGTTATTTCGTATTATATTTGTTCATTAATCTTTCAATAGACATTTCGTCTTTAATATCATCTATTAAACTGAAAATTTTCTTTCTGCTTTCTTTTAACACATCTTTTTCATCAGGAGTGAATTTCCCCAGAACATATCCTATTGTCTTATCTTTTGATTCAGGTTTTCCTATACCGTATTTTATCCTTATAAATTTTTCGCCTACATGACTGATTATGGATTTTATTCCGTTATGTCCAGCTGCTCTTCCGTTTTTTCTTATTTTTATTTTTCCAAATTCCATATCCATATCATCATAAATAACAAAAAGTTCGGTTTCAGGATTGATTTTAAAAAATCTTACTGCTTCTCCTATAGCCTCTCCACTTGAATTCATAAATGTAAGCGGTTTCTGATAAAATACTTTATCCCCTTTATAATTTGTCTGGATAAACTCAGACTTATATTTCTCTCTTATATCATTTATCCTATTCTCTTTTAAATATTCATCTATAAATATAAAACCGATATTATGTCTCGTAAGTTTATACTGTTCTCCGGGATTTCCTAATCCGACAATTAGTTTCATTTTTCACCTTTCATTTATTTTTATATTAATATCAAGCCATTTCATAATTTAAAGATAATCTTACTAGCTGTAAATAATGGATATAAAATAAAATTTTATAATTTGATATATTTTTATACTTTATGAAATAGCCTTATTATTTTAAATAATTATAGCATATTTAACATTCAATAAAAAAGCAAAAATTCCATAAAAAATAAAATTAATTCATTTCTTTTATGGAATTTTCCGCTTTATATAAATTTTCCTCTGATTTAATATTTAGTCTCTGTAATATCTATGGAGATTAAAAAATTCAACAACTTTAAGAGATCCTAAGTTTAACAATATTTTTCATGTTATTAAAATTTTTCACTCCCCACGCTTGACAAAGATCCTTTATTAAAATACGGGAAAGCCTTCATTGAAATATTTTTCTTTTAAAAATTTTCTTACTTTTTCAGAAGTCATTGCTCTTGTCAAATCCTGAATTTTTTTACTGTTTCTGTTATCCTGTCTTGCCACAAGACTCACTGCATATTTTCCCGCTGATCCTTTTTCAGTAAATAAAGCATTTTTTACACTTACACCTATTTTCAACATATGTGACGGCCAGTTAAAAGCAAGATCCGCTTCCTGATAAGCCTGCACAAGGGAAGGAATAGGTACCGATATAAATTTAAGATTTTTCTTTACATTTATTACATCACTTAAAGTATATAAACCATTTTTAGGCTTTAAATCTATTAATCCTTCTCTTGCCAGTATTCTTAATGCCCTGTCTTGATTAGTAGGATCATTGGGTATAGCTGTTCTGGCTCCTTTAGGAAGTTGAGATTTACTTTTATATTTTTTTGAATAAAATCCTACATAAACATCATAAATTCCTTTAATTTTTACGAGCTTTCCATTATTTTTCCGATTAAACACCTGCATAAACGGTTCATGCTGATGAAAATTTGCATCAAAATCTCCTGCATTAAGTCCTATATTTGCAGTCACATAGTCGGTCAATAAAGTTAATTTCACATCATACCCCTGTTTTTTTAAATCTTCTGCTGCTATTTTAGCTATCTGATCCATAGGATAACCTGCTGTAGCTATTTTAATAACTTTATTATTTGCAAACCCTATTGCAGTAACAAATATAAATAATAAAAATAATATTTTTTTTGACATTAGTCTACTCTCCTTTTCTTATCTAATTTTTTTGCAATCCTATTTCCCGATATTTGAATAGAAAACACTATAAATATCATTATAATTACTACTTTATAGATTAAAATATAGTTATATTCATTGTATCCGTACCTCATAGCATAATCTCCTATGCCGCCTCCGCCAACTACTCCCATAACAGTAGAATAGGAAATAAAACTTATAATTGATGAAGTCAATCCTAAAATAAGACTGCTTCTTGCTTCTACAAGTAAAAAATGCCATACTGTCTGAAACAGTGTCGCTTTCATAGACAAAGCCACATCTATTATTCCGTTATCAATGTCATAAAAAGACTGCTCTACAAATCTTGCATACAAAGCCACTGCTACAAAACATATCGGAAAACTTGCAGGCAGGAGGCCGAATGCCGTACCGAATACCAGTCTTGTAAAAGGTATAAGAACAACGACAAATATTAGAAATGGAAAACTTCTAACTATATTTATATATGAATTACACGGTATATTTATATACATATTTTCTTTTATAGAACCTTTATTAGTGAGAAAAACCACAGCTCCTAAAGGTATCCCTATAAAAACTGCACATAAAGCGGGAATGAGAACCATGATAAATGTATCTTTTATTGCTGTAAGCAACTCAATATCTATCATTTCAGCACCCCCCTCACATAATCGGTATAATTTACATTTTCTTTATTGTATTCTTTTTTCTCAATACTAAATATATCCGATATTCTCTCTTTTTCTATTATTGCAACTCTGTCACACAGCCTTTTGACCACTTCCAACTCATGAGTTACAACTATAATAGTTACTCCATATTTCCTGTTTATTTCTTCAAATAAATCAAGTATCCCATCTTTGACTGTTTTATCAAGGGAAGTTGTAACTTCATCACATAAGAGTAATCCCGGATTTGAGACTAAAGCCCTTGCTATGGCAGCTCTCTGTTTTTCTCCTCCACTTAAAGAAATCGGATAAGAGTTTTTCTTATCATATAATCCTACAAACTTCAGAACTTCTTCAACTTTTTTTTCAGAAAATCTTCTTTTCAATATTAAAGGTAAAGATACATTATCAAATACATTTTTATTATATAATAAATTAAATTCTTGGAATATATAAGCTGTTTCAGTATTATTTTTTATTTTTATCAGACCCTTGTCGAATTTGATTATTCCTTGTATCATTTTCAGAATAGTAGATTTTCCACTTCCTGATTGCCCTACAAGTCCAAAAATTTCACCTTCGTTAACTTTAAAATTCACTTTCAGATTAAAATTCGGATAATTCTTCTCAATGTTTATTAATTCTACCATTTCACCTCCTGATTTTTTTATATACAATTATATCATAATTTTTAAAAAACAGAAAGTTTGTTTTTAAAATATTTTGTTTATCAAAATCTATATTTTTATATTTTAAATTTATTTTATTCCTATTTTTTCACAATTTTTTTGATAATTAAAATATCAAATAAAATCCTTTTATTTTTTCGACTGTAAAATTAAACATTAAGAATTTAAAAACCGGACTGAAATATATGTCCGGCTGTTTTTGATTATAGGCGTTTAACAAGCAATTTATTTTATTTATTAATTATTTATACAGCTGCTGTATTTTCTTTTTCGTAGCTTTCCAAAATTACCCTTGTTAATTCGGATCTTAGTTCAGGAGTGATAGGATGAGCTATGTCTTTAAATTCTCCATTAGGCATTCTTCTTGATGGCATTGCAACAAAAAGCCCATTCTGTCCTTCAATAATTTTCAGTCCGTGTACAACAAAACTTTCATCAAGTGTAATGTCTACATATGCTTTTAATTTCCCGCCTTCTTCAGAACCTCTTCCGAGTCTGAGTCTGATATCTGTTATTTTCATACGCTTCTCCTTGTAAAAAATAAGATGTTTTTCTAATAACTATTATACCCCATTATTTTCAAAAAACAAGTGAAAATAATAATCTTTTTTTTACAAATTTCAGAAAATTAAACAGCATAGCTTTTATTTTCGCATTTTAATTTTTCATTTTATAAAATATATTTCTGATTTTAATTTATTAGTTCAATGTATTCATCTATAAAATCTTTTTTTAAGTTTTCAGGCGGAACATCTTTTACATGTATTTTTATATTTCTGTTAAAATATTTTATATCAAGAATATCTCCTTTTTTTATATTGTAAGAAGATTTCTTTTCTTCTCCGTTTATTGTAATATTTCCATTATCCGCCAGTTCTTTAGCTACTGTTCTTCTTTTTATTATTCTTGTTATTTTTAAAAATTTATCAAGTCTCATAATATTATCCTTTTTCAGAACATTAATTAAATAATTTGTCAATTTCCTTTTTTGCATCTTTAGCCGTTGAGGACGATTCTGATTTTGCTTCATCACCTGTATTTACAGTATTTTCTTGAAGTATTGTTTCTATATTCCGTGGACTTCCTTCGCTTTCAAAATCGTTTATATTTATAATAGTGTTCAAGGATTGCAGCTCCCTTTGTAATTTACTTAGTTTCATTTCCTTTTCGTAAACACCGTTTACTAAGTTTTCTATAAGTTTTGTCTGTTCTTCATATTCTGACATTATTTTAGCATAACGTGAAGATTTCATATTTTCTATTTTTTCGGAAAGATTTTTTTTCTCTTCTTCGGATAAATCAGTTTTATTTATATTTCTGACATTATTATCTTCAAAAATGAGTTCAGAAACCAACTTTAACATTTTCCCTTCTACTAAATCATTTTTGGAATATTTTATAACAACGGAAAATTCTTCTCCAAATAATGCTGTTATTCCTAAAGTACCTTCATTGTAAATAACTTCATAACCTTTTTCGGTTTCTTTAATATCAGCCTTTGCTCCATTATTTATCTGTACTTCACCTGAAACAGATTTTTTTCCTTTTTCCAGATTTTTAAATTTTATTTCTCCGTTATTTATTGAAATATCTAAAATAGAAATACTCGAAATATTTTTTATTTTTTTTATGAATTTCAGAATTTTTAAAGATTTATTTAAAGAATTTACTATTTCTTTTCCTTTATCCAAAAATATATACGAATTTATATTTTGAATATCATTTAAAGATATAAGTCTTTCAAGTTTTAGCAGATCTCCTGAAATATTTTCCAGAATCGTACTCCTCTCAGTTTCAATTTTATATACGGTTTTCGCTATTTTCTCTTTTTGTTCATTAATATTTTTTGTAAGGACTCCCGTTTCTTTATTAAGCTCTTTCAACTTCTGAGCTTTACTCTTTAAATCTACTAATCCGTTATAATCTTGCTTAATTTTATTTGTAGAATTAATTTTTTCTTTTATACTTTGGGAAAAATCAGCTATATCTCTGTTCAATCCATTTATTTCCGTCATTGTTTCTTTTATATAACTTTCTGTCGTTTTCCTAAATTTTTCATTTTCTATAGGAATATTGATTTTTTCAAGAAAAGCGTCTATTCTGGAATCAGGGGCATTGTACACCGTCTGCAAATCCATTTCTTGAAGTTCCATTGCGGATAGTTCTATTTTCGGAATTATTCCAAAAGTTCCGCTTCCTTTTATACTGATTTTAGCTTTTCCTCTTCCTAATTTTTCTCCACCCAATACAAAATTATCAAATAAAATTTCCCTATCCTTAATTGAAAATCTCAAATTTTGAAATTCCGTATCTTCTGTCTTTGTCATATGAGAAAGAATTTTGTTTGAAAAAATCACTCCTCCCAAAACTGTAATTACTCCAATCATAACTAAAACCAGTAGGAATTTTAAAAACTTCATGTTACGCCTCCTTTTTATAAATTCTATTTCACAGCATCTTTTATTTCAGCTGATTGAGCAATCTTCCTGCAGCCAGATAAAAGGAATTCATGTTATTATCCCTTATAATCTGATATGTTCTTGCAAGAAACTCCCTTTTTGTCATTCTTATATTTTTTTCTTTTAATAATTTATTCAGACTTTCTACTGTTACTTGCTTAATCTGTGCTGAATCTTCATACACTTTCTGATCAATAAAAGCGACTATTTTTTGGTCTGTAGCATCAAATTTCCCATCCACTTCACCGACTGAACTGCTTTTTGAAGTTCCTCCCGTAGATGCTTTAGAACTTCCTGTAGAACCTGAAACTCCTGCATACGGATCACCTGTAGTACATGAAATCATAACTACGGACATCAGCAACATAATAAGATAACTTTTCTTTATCATAAATTTCCCTCTCAGACATTTTTTAATATTTAATTTCTTTAAAATTTTTATTTTTTAGATTCCGGTAACTTTACTGTTTCCTTATTTATTTTATCCAGTTTATACTCTCTTGCAATATCTTCAATGAATCTCTGTGTTTCTTCCTGTCTTTTCGATGCTTTCATCTGAGCTTTTATCTGATCTTTAACTTTATCAAAAGCTTCCACTCCTTTAGGATATCTTTCCAACAGTTTCACTACATAAGCTTCATCTCCCACTACTATTACACTGTCAGCTATCTGACCGTTTTGAAGTGACTTTACAGCCTCACTTACAGGAGCATATTTTGCAGAAAGATCGGACATTTTTATTATCTCAGTTTCCCCTGTGGAACCATTTTGGACTCCTGTATATTTTTTAACTAACTCTCCGAATTTTTCAGGATTTGCTTTTGCTTCTTTCAAAGCTTCTTCAGCTTTACTTTTCTCACTTGTAGGTGTCACAATCAGCTGAAGTCTTACTTCATCTTCTGTTCTTTCAAAATTTGTCTTGTTTGCTTCGTATATTTTCTTCGCTTCATCATCGGATATATTTATGGAATTTAACCTGTCCATCATAACAACCGATGCAAGAAGATTTTCTTTTGCTATCCCTATTCCATCTATATATTTTTTACTCTTATCAAGTTTCTTTTCTTTTGCTTCAAAGGCAAAAGCTCTTGCTGTGGCTATATTTTGTATAATACTTATTTTCATTTGTTCCAATTGCTCTTTAGGAACTTCTTTCAATTCGACTCCTGCAGCTTCAAGATTTCTTTCCAGTTCATAATTTAATTCGGATTCATAAACTTTTATTTTTTTGTCTTCAGATTCAAACACTACCTTTCCACTTTTCCCTGAATTTCCACATGCAAATGCAAAAATACATAATATAGTAATAACTGACAGTTTCATTTTATTTTTCATTTTATCCTCCAATAAATTTATTTATATAACAATCCACAAACTTTATTTTATTAATAGCTTTATTTTTTATTAATCATACCTTTTAACTACATTTAATATTTACTGTGAATTTTACTAAAGTATAACTCATAAATATTAGATTTCTCTATGATTTTTTAAATTTTATTTTATAATTTTTTTCTTTCCAACATTTTTCACTAAAATCCCCTTTTTTCATTCCTGAAACATATTTATTTCCATTAACGTAAAAACGCAAAAATTTCCGAGTCCATATTCCTTTATCAGGTATTCCTATTCTAGGAGATTTCATTATTTTTTTAGGTTCCTTACTCATTTCAAAATCAATATATAATATATTTTCATTTATTTTCTGTACATTTTCATTTCTATTTATAACCGTTATTTCCGACATATTGAATTTATCATTTATTCCTACAGCTTTTGTAAGCTTTCCCGGACCGTTACTTACAAGAATACCTGTTTTCCCTCTATTTGTTTCCATTATACCCAGTCCGTCTAAAGGTTCTATTCCTCTAATAAGAACTGCCTGAGGGTTTCCTTTTTCACATGCGACGATATTAAGCATTTTATGAGTGTGCATTGTATAAATGTACACCGTTCCTCCTTTTCCATACAATGCTTCCACTTTAGGTGTCCTTTTTCCTTTATAACTGTGACAGGCTTTATCAATAATTCCAAGATATGCTTCCGTTTCAGTAATATAGCCAGACAGAATATTTTCACCACTTTTTACTATCAAAAGCTTTCCAAGTAAACTTTTTGCCAATGTTACAGTATCTTGCTTAAAAAAATCCTTAAATATGTTTTTTTCTTTATTTACTTTCATTTTTTAAAATTTCCTTTTCAATTTTTCTTAATTTTTTCTACATTTTACATTATATTAAAGTTTTTTTCCACTATGAAAAATAATTATAGTATTTTTCTTTTTCAATATGATAAAATATTAAAAAACTCAAGGAGGAATTAAAATGGAAAAATTGAAATTCAAATTTAAAAAAAAAGTTTTAATCATTACTTCTGTGTTATCACTATTATTATTTTCTTATCTTCCGGCAAATCAACCAAAATCAAAAAAGTTACTTTCTAAAAATTCGGTAAAATCTATGAAAAAAGCTGAAATTTCAATTTCAAAAGAAGAACTTAATACAGTTGCTGAAAAAGTTTTCAAAAATGAAGCTTCAGGTATAAAAAGTAATTTAGTCTACTGGAATACAGGAGAAAATTTTCCTTCTCTTGGAATAGGCCACTTTATATGGTATAAAAAAGATGAAAGAGGGATTTTTGAGGAAAGTTTTCCTCCTCTTATAGAATATTTTAAATCTAAAAATGTAAAATTACCTGAAATTATTGAAAAAAATAAATATGCACCATGGACAAATAGAGAAGAACTTATGAAATTAAAAGATGAAAAAAATCCCGCTATAGAAAAATTGACGGAATTCTTATATAATACTAAAGATATACAAATTGAATTCATTTTTAAACGTCTGGAAGCTTCCCTCGGAAAAATGCTCGCAATTTCTAAAAATAAGGAAAATGTGAAAAAGCAATTTTACAGGGTAGCAAACTCTCCTAACGGACTTTATCCTCTAATTGATTATGTAAATTTTAAAGGTGAAGGCACAAATCCAAAGGAAAGATATAAAGAAGAAGGCTGGGGATTACTTCAAATCCTTGAAAATATGAAAGGAACCAGTCCAGGAAAAGAAGCCCTCATTGAATTCAGCGATTCTGCAAAATATGTTCTTCAAAGAAGAGTAAATAATTCAGATCCTTCAAGAAATGAAAAAAGATGGCTGGAAGGTTGGTTTAAAAGATGTGATACTTATAAAGAATAAAGATATATCTTAAATTTAAATATAGTAAATATTGGATTTTTAATTAAAAAAATTTATGAGGGCTTATTTTCGCCCTCATAGTTTTATCTACTTTTAAAAATTTTCCTGAAGTACTTATCTCAATATTTCACCATCTTAATGAAGAGGCTGATTATAAAAACTTGAGTATAAATTCTACAATAGTTAAAGTCCATCAGCATAGTGCCGGTGTAAAAAAGGGGTAAAAAATGGTGAAGTATCAACATAAAAAAAGACATCTTGTAAAATGTTTTTTTAATAAGATAAAACTCTATTAAAAGAATAGCTATGTTTTATTATACTTCTCCTTTGTAAACTAACTGTTAATTTACTGTAAAATTAATGTAAAAACATAATTATTATAACTTATTTTTGAATATTTAATATGATATAATGTGAAAAACAGAAATTTATTATAAAATCAATAAATATCTGCTATTATAGGAGGTAAAGCTATGCACAAACCTAAAATATTGAAAAAAGGAGATAAAATTGCTGTTGTTAGCTTATCAAAAGGAGTTCTTGGAGAAAATTTCTGCAAACACCAGCAATTACTTGGAACTGAAAGATTGAAAAAAATGGGATTTAGAGTTATTTTTATGCCTAATTCTCTGAAAGGAATCGAATATATAGAAAAACATCCTGAAAAAAGAGCTGAAGATTTAAAAGCGGCCTTTAAAGATGATAATATAAAAGGAATTATCTGTGCCATAGGAGGCATTGACGGGTATAAGATTTTTCCTTATCTTATGAAAGATCAAGAATTTATCAGTTTAGTAAAAGAAAAACCTAAAATATTTACAGGCTTTTCAGATACTACAGTTCATCACTTGATGTTTCATCGTTTAGGAATGCAAAGTTTTTACGGACCAACTTTTCTGACTGACATAGCCGAGCTTGATAACAACCTTTTACCTTATACTGAAAAATACTGGAATATCTATTTGGGAAACCCTTTAAATAAAATTATTTCGAGTGATATATGGTATGAAGAAAGAACCGACTTTTCTGAAAAATCTCTGGGAATACCGAGAATATCACATAAAGAATCTCGAGGCTTTGAACTTCTTCAAGGAAAAGAAACCTTCAGTGGAAAATTACTCGGAGGTTGTTTGGAATCTCTTTACAATATCATATCAGGAGACAGATTTAACGAACAGAAAGAAATTTGTGAAAAATACAAAATTTTTCCTTCTAAAGAAGAATGGAAAGGAAAAATACTGTTTATAGAAACTGCCGAAGGAAAACCCTTACCTGAAGAATATGAAAAAATGCTTGAAACGCTTAAGGAAAAAGAAATTTTTAATGTAATAAACGGAATAATAGTGGGAAAACCCCAAGATGAAGTCTACTATGATGAGTATAAAAAAATTTTATGTAAAGTTATTAATAATACTGAACTTCCTATTCTTTATAATGTTAATTTCGGTCACGCTTATCCCCGTTGTATTTTGCCCTACGGGCTTAATATTGATTACAATCATTCAGAAAAAAAGATTCTATTTAAAGAACCTTTGTTTCAGTAATTTTAATAGAATTTTTTAAGTAATGATTCCGATAAATTTAAAAATAATATTACTTATATTAAGTACAGTATGTATAACATATTATTTTTTCATAACATATATTTTCATATAAAGGTAAAAAACTAGATACAATCTCATTTTTCATAAAGTAAATGAGCGTAAAGTTGGAATTTTAAAAACTTCCGACTTTTTTCAGTAATAAGTTCCCTATCTTTAAACATTTTTATTTGAAATAAAAATTTTACATATGGAAAATAAGTGTTTTTTAATTATTTATAAAAGTAATTTATAATTACCGATATCGTTATTTTTTTAGAAATATTGAATATTTTACTGTATTCCCTTAATCAGACATAAAATTACTGCTGCTGCATTAAAAATTAAAATTGACAAAAAAATTTTTTCCTTATCTTTATTCAATTTATTTTTATTTTTTAATATGGTCACTTCTCAAAAAATTGAAATAATTGTAATTATTGTTACAGCTTTGAGCATTTCTCTATGTATATATTTTGTACTATTAAAAAATATTAAAATAGTTAATATATATCTAATATAATATATAAATAATATTATTTTTTTCAATTTTTTTCTCCTAAAATAAAAATTTAAACAGAATTATAAAAAATAAAGATAAAATTGTTGGTAAAATAAAACGGAATTTATAAATTTTTATATTAATTTCTTTATAAGGATTATACAATCCGTGAAAAATAAGACAGATAATATATGAAATTAACCAAAAAACCGACGATATAACATAACAACTCAATATCATAATTAAAATGGAATATATAAAATAAAATTTTTTTATTTTATCTCACATGTTCATTCCCTCTCTGAGAAATTTTGAATTCTATCGCTCTTCCCTTATTGTTAATATAAATTCTTGAATCTCCTTTATATTTACGGTAATAATAATCTCTTTGTAATATTTCCAATATTTCTGGATATGTTAATGCTTTTCCTCCTTTTATTTTATTATAATTTAGTAATCCTTTTTTTATTGTTTCCTCTTCAGTTTTTGGTAATTTGTAGTTACCCGGATATATAGCTATATTAAGATGCAAAATCTTTACTACCACCATTAAATGCAAGATTTTTTTACAAATTCCATCTCTGTTTCATTTATTTTAGTTGCAGCTATTGTTTTTACTATTTCCAAGCTGTAAGCTATTTTAAATGCTGTGCGTTTTTCACTTCCATATCCTGAAACTAACTTTTTCAAAATTTCTCCTGCTTCATATACCGTTAAAAGTGTTCCTATTATTCCAAGATATGAATTTTTTAAAAAATAGTTTGTTACAATTCCCGCAGCCAATATAAAAACATCTTTAACTTCTATTTTTTCTTTGTCCACAACATTTCTATATATTGCATTATTGTTCCTGTGTTAAATTATAATCATTTCTTATCGCTATTTCTAACATTTTAGTGTTACTTAATTTAGAATTACGGTTTAATTTGTTTTCACTGATTTATAGTATAAATTTTTCCTGCACCGTCTTTAAATTTTGGATCATTCATTTCTTTACTCCTTTTAATAACCACATTTTTTAAGACTGCCAACTTTTCTATTTTATATAAATATTCTACAATACGGAATTATTATTTGTCAAATTTTTAAAATATACTGCTTAACACTTTTTATTTACTGTTTTATTTTAAGTTTTACAAGTTAAAAATTTTTTATTTTAAAAACAGTCTCCTTTCTGAATATATTATAAATATTAATTTTAAATCCGTATTTAAAAAACCTCGCTATTTCTGTTTGATTTTAATAAATCTTATTAAATAGCGAGATTCTATATAGCGAAGTTTTATTATCTTAATCTTTTCTGTTCAAATCCCTTTCCGTCATAAATTACATATTTTCTGTCTTGTAATGCTCCGGGATTCAAATATACTATTCCGTCCTTTTCTTTCATATACTCTATATGAGTATGTCCGTATATGCATATGTCGACATTTTCAGAAAACGCTTTTTTCTCAAGCTCGTTTAAATTTCCTTTTACTCCGAAAAGATGTCCGTGAGTCAGTAACACTTTTTTTCCGTTAAGTTCAAATATTTCAGTATCCTTTGTTTCCCTATCGTAATAATCGGTGTTTCCTTTTACTATCTTAAAAGGTATCTTATCATATACAAAAGACATATCAATAGCATCTGTACTGTGGTCTCCTGCAAAAATAACCAATTCAGGATTTTCCGTTTCTATTGCTTTCTGGAAATACTCAAGTCTTGTATGACTGTCAGAGCAAATAAGTATTTTCATATATTTCCTTTCTACACTATAAATATAGGTTTTTTAAGATTTTCAAGAAGTCTTATGCCTAATTTCCCCGTAATTCTTTCAACCATGACAGTATATCTCAAATCACCCATTAAAATAAAGTCATACTTTTCAGATTCTTCCATTATAGTTTTAAAAGTATCTCCTGTTTTTTCAATAAGATTGTAATTATCACCGAATTTTTCCTTTAAATTATCTTCTGAATTTACATTTACTCTTAAAACGTCTATTTTCTGCTCATCAAACATATAAAAGAAAGTAAACAGCGTTTTATTTGCATTGTAAGCTCCGTCATCCAACAGCACGATTTTATCAAGCTCAAACGTCTCAATATTGGGAAGAATAACAAGAGGTTTAAAGCTGCTTCTTAACAATTCCTTTAAATATGGACTTACTTTTTCATTTTTAACAACTACAAGTAAATCATATTTTTTTAATTCATCAAGAGCAACTTCCACTGTTTCTCCATCTTTGGAATATACTTCCGAAAATTCCCGTTCCATCTTTTCCTTTACAGTTTTAAAACTTTTCTCCTCAAGTTCCTTATACTCTTTAAAAGCATAATTTGCACCTATGTTTAACCCTATTCCTTCTATTGTTACAGGAAATATTTCATATTTGAGAATATCTTTTACATATAATGCATCTATTTCAACATTATATTTCTTTTTGAACACTTTTCCGAATTCAAGCAGCGGTTCAATTTCATTTTCAGCTGAAACTAAAAACAAAGCTTTTTTTAACAACATAAGAATCACTCCCTTTTACTATTTTATATATTTTTAAAACTGTTACCGTTTTCTTTCAATACAATTTTTATTCTTTTTCTTCTTCAGCTTCAGGATTTTCAGTTATTTTAACAGTAGAAGCAACTTTTTCTTCATTCCTTACTTTCATAATTCTCACTCCCGATGTGGATCTTCCTATTACTGAAACCGTATCCACTTTTGTTCTTATTAAAGTTCCTTCAGAAGTTATAAGCATTATTTCTGTTGTATTATCTACTATTTTAACATCTACTATTTTTCCTGTTTTTCCACTGATTTTTAAGTTTATGATTCCTTTTCCGCCCCTTGTTTGAACTTTGTACTCATTAAGATCCGTTCTTTTCCCATATCCTTCTTCCGTTATCGTCATAACACTCAAGTTTCTATTTTCTTCTTTCATAGCTAACGTTATTATAACTGCAGCAACAACATAGTCACCATCTCTTAATGTTATACCTTTGACTCCTGCAGCACTTCTTCCCATACTTCTTACATCTTCTTCACAGAATCTTATGGAAATACCGTTTCTTGTAGCAATAAATACTTCATCTTTACGGCTTCCGCTCGTAAGTCCGACAAATTTCAGCTCGTCTTCTTCACGCAAAGTCAATGCTCTTATTCCTGTTTTATTTATGTTTGCAAAAAGTGTAAGTTCCGTTTTCTTTACTACTCCGTCTTTCGTTATAAAAAACAATGTCTTATCTTTTTCAAATTCTCTGACTCTTATTACCGTACTTACTTTTTCATCTTCAGACAGTTTAATAAGATTATTTATGAGCTTACCTCTTGCTTGTTTGCCCGCTTCAGGAATTTCATAGACTTTCATGCTGAATACTTTCCCTTTTGTAGTGAATATAAGGAGAGTATCAAGATTTCTAGCTATATACATATCTTTTATAACATCATTTTCCACAGTATTTGTAGCACTTACTCCTACTCCTCCACGTCTCTGGGAATGATATGTATCAGTTGCCATTCTTTTTACATAACCTTTTTCAGTCAAAGTAACGACAACATCTTCATCTTTTATCAAATCTTCTATACCTATTTCTATTCTTGCATCCTTTATTTCCGTCTTTCTCTTGTCTCCGAAATCTTCCTTCAGTTTAATAACTTCATCTTTTATTATTCTGAACTTTTTAGAATCATCTGCAAGTATTGATCTCAGTTCTTCTATTAACAGCATGAGTTCCCTGTATTCCTGTTCGATTTTATCTCTTTCAAGACCTGTAAGCCTTTGTAATCTCATATCAAGTATGGCTTTTGCTTGAATTTCAGAAAATCCGAAACTTGATATTAATTTTTCCCTTGCTTCATTGGCATCTTTTGATCCTCTTATTATTTTTATTACTTCATCTATATTGTCAAGGGCTATTTTAAATCCTTCCAATATATGTGCCCTGTTCTCAGCTTTATTCAGCTCAAACTGTACTCTTCTTGTGACAACATTGTATCTGTGCACCAGATAATTTTCCAGAATCTGCTTTAAATTCAAAATTCGCGGAGCATTGTTCACAAGTGCCAACATTATTATTCCGAAAGTATTCTGTAAATCCGTAAATTTATAAAGACTGTTAAGTATAAGTTCACTTTCTTCACCTTTTTTCAGCTCAATTACAATTCTTATACCTTCTCTATCAGACTCATCCCTTAAATCCGATATTCCTGTCAATTTTTTTTGTCTGACAAGCTCGGCAATTTTTTCTATTAATCTTGCTTTATTTACTTGATAAGGAAGTTCGGTAACTATTATTGATTCTTTACCGGATTTTGAAGTTTCTATTTTTATTTTTCCGGCAACCTTTATTTTCCCTCTCCCCGTTCTATATGCTTCATATATCCCCTGTTTTCCATTTATTATACCTCCTGTAGGAAAATCAGGACCTTTTACATAAGTTATAAGTTCATCTATGCTTATTTCGGGATTATTTATTAATGCCACTATTCCGTCACATATTTCAGATAAATTATGCGGAGGAATATTGGTTGCCATACCTACAGCTATTCCTGTAGAGCCGTTTAATAGAAGATTAGGCAGCTTTGCAGGCAATACTGTAGGTTCATCCAAACTTTCATCAAAGTTTTTCCTAAAGTCTATTGTATTTTTATCTATATCCGCAAGAAGTTCAGCAGTTATTTTAGCCATCCTAGCTTCGGTATATCTCATTGCCGCAGCTTCATCACCATCTACCGATCCGAAGTTACCGTGCCCGTCTACAAGCATATATCTCATATTGAAATCCTGTGCCAATCTCACCATTGCATTATATACCGATGAATCTCCGTGAGGATGATACTTACCTAAAACTTCCCCTACGATTCTGGCAGATTTTTTAAAAGGTTTTTCATGAGTCATTCCCATTTCATTCATTGCAAAAAGTATTCTTCTATGGACAGGTTTCAGTCCGTCTCTTACATCAGGCAATGCCCTGCTTACTATGACACTCATAGAATAATCAAGATAAGATGCTTTTATTTCATCTTCAATATATATATTTACTTCATTTGTCATATTTGTTTCTTTTATTTCTTCAACGATAATATCTCTATCATCATTAGTCTCTTCGATTACCTCATCTTCTCTTTCTTCATTATCTTTGAAATCATCAGACATTATGTTTATTTATGTATAATCGGAATTTTTTTATTCCTAAAATTATACATCTCCTTTCTCTTTGTTTTAAAAATTTTCCGACAAAATTTCTTGTCTGAAATTTTTATTTTAAACTATTGTATTAATTCTAAAATAACAGAATTTTATTATTTTATATATTTTTTCTAATTCAATATTTTTTCCATTCCTATTTTCTGAACTTTTAATCCGCATTTTTCGTAAAACTTTAAAGCCTGCTCATTACATGCCCATACATTAAGCGTTAGATTATAACATTTATTTTCTTTTGCATATTCCAGTATATATTCATAAAGCTTCTGCCCTGTTTTCTGACCTCTTACTTTTTCATTTACACATAAATCATCAATATATAAAGTTTTTACATTATTTAAACTTGAAGATTTATATTCCTGAAAAATACAAAAAACATATCCTATTACTGTTTCTTCATCATTTAAAGCAACAAATACAGGTTTTTTGTCATTTTTTAAAATAAGTTCCAACTCCCGCTCATTATATTTTTTAGCTCCCTGCTTAAAAATATCGGGTCTTTTATCGGAATGTACTTTATGTACTTGATACAGCAATTCATTTATTTGAGGAATGTCCTTATTTAAAGCTCTTCTTATTTTCATATTTCTGTCTTTCCTTTTTTAGTAAAATTAAATGATTAAACTTTACTTTTTCTTCATTTTTAGATTACAAATATAAATTCATCTGTAAATTATACCTGTATATTAAATAAGATTATACATCCAGATTACGTACATAATTAGCGTTTTCTTCAATAAACTGTCTTCTCGGCTCTACTTTATCTCCCATCAATATATTAAACATTTTATCTGCATAAGAAGCATCTTCCATAGTAACTCTAAGCAATGTCCTTACCTCAGGATCAAGAGTCGTTTCCCATAACTGCTCGGGGTTCATTTCTCCCAGTCCTTTATATCTTTGTATAGTGTATCTTCTGTTATCTCTTTCCAACACTGAAGTTATTTTTCTTAACTGTTCATCAGAATAAGCATACTTTATGGCTTTTCCCGCCTGCACTTTATAAAGGGGCGGTTGAGCGATATATATATATCCTTCATTTATAAGTTCTCTTAACTGTCTGTAAAAGAACGTAAGCATTAATGTCCTTATGTGAGCTCCATCCACATCTGCATCGGTCATTATAATAATCTTGTGATACCTTAATTTTTCCAAGTCCATATCATCACCGAAACCGGCTCCGAAAGCTGTTATCATTGCTCTTATTTCAGCATTTTCAAGTAACTTGTGCATTCCTGATTTTTCTACGTTCAGTATTTTTCCTCTTAAAGGCAGTATTGCTTGAAATCTTCTGTCTCTTCCCTGTTTTGCCGAACCTCCTGCGGAATTACCTTCGACTATGAATATTTCAGATTCTGAGGGATCCTTTGAAGAACAATCAGCCAATTTTCCCGGAAGTGAACCTACTTCAAGAGTATTTTTCCTTAAAACAAGTTCTCTTGCTTTTTTAGCAGCTTCTCTCGCCCTTTTGGACATTGACATTTTTTCTATTATTTTTTCAGCCTCTTTAGGATGATCCTCCAAATAAAATTTCAGATTGTTTCCTACTATATTTGATACAATCCCTGTAACTTCACTATTTCCAAGCTTTGTTTTAGTCTGTCCTTCAAACTGAGGTTCAGGTATTTTTACACTTATTACGCATACAAGACCTTCCCTTACATCAGTTCCTTGAAAAGTCCCGTCTTTATCTTTTATTATATTCATTTGCTTTGCAACATCATTTATAGTTCTCGTAAGAGCGGTTCTGAATCCGCTTACATGTGTTCCTCCTTCATGAGTATTTATATTATTTACAAAAGAATAAACATTTTCTCTTTGAGAAATAGTATAACTCATAGCTATTTCCACTTCGACAAATTTTGCAGACTTTATTTTTTTTACGGTATTTCCGTTATCATCGACACCTTCTATTTCTTTTGCTTCTTCGATTTCATAAGTATCACTCATATATATTATCTCATCGGTTATTTTTTCTTCATCGGCTATTTCTGCAAGAAAATCCTTTATTCCCCCTTCAAAGAGAAATTCTTCCTTTCTTTCTTTTTCTTTATCTCTTTCATCAAAAAGAGATATTTTCAGCCCTTTATTCAGATATGCCAATTCTTTTAATCTTGATTCCAATACCGAAAAATCATAAACTGTTGTTTCAAATATTTCCGAATCGGCTTTAAATTTTGTAGTCGTCCCGTGAACTCCATGAGGAGCTTCTCCTAAATTTTCGACACCAGTTACAGGTTCTCCTCTTTTATATACCTGTCTTACAACCTGCCCGTCTCTTGTTACGGTTACTTCCAACCATTCGGACAGAGCATTTACTACTGATACCCCTACTCCGTGGAGTCCTCCTGAAACTTTGTAATTATCATTGTCAAATTTTCCCCCTGCATGAAGCACTGTCATAACTACTTCCAATGTTGATTTCCCTGTTTCATGAGTTGTGAAAGGTATTCCTCTTCCATTATCAGAAACTTCTATTATATTATCTTCAAGAATTTTTACAGTTATATTATCACATACACCTGCCAATGCTTCATCCACACTGTTATCCACTATTTCCCAGACAAGATGATGAAGTCCTCTGGATGATGTCGATCCTATATACATTCCGGGTCTTTTTCTTACCGCCTCCAGTCCTTCCAATACTTTAATGTTCTCGGCTCCGTAATTATTGGCCATTTTTTCCTCCACTTTCCATAATTTTTAATTTTTTTTCTTTCTGAATATCTCCCTCAGAAATCTGGTATTATCTTTGAATAATACTCTATATTTATGTACTGTCACATAAAAGTACAGTTTTTTAAACACTTTTTCATAAGATATTTTATAAAGTTTTGCGTATTCTCTGGAAAACTTCTCTACAAAAATTCTGAATTCCATCATTCTTGAAACATTTTTCATTCTTGTATTAAAATTAAGTTTTTCATAAAATTTCATTCTATTCAGGTCTACAAGATAAAATCCGTATTTATCCCCTTCTTTTTTTATGAGTACATTTCCCGGGGAAAAATCTTCAAACTTTATACCTTTTTCATGCAAGTCAAAAGTAAATTCTGTGAATTGCTTTATTATCTCATCTTTGTTATTTGATATTTTCATTTTCATATCAAGAGGCATTTCCTCATTCCAAAAAACTTCTCTACATGTAAAATCATATTTCAGCTCTTCACTTATATAAAAATTTATTTTTTCTCCTGTTACTCTATCTGTATAGTCATCAAAATAAGCTATCGGTTCAGGAGTTTTTATATTTTTTTCAAGGAGTTTATTTGCAAATTCATAAGATCTTTTTGCTTTTGAACCAATAAAATATTTATATATAAATTGAGACAAAATATTTTTTCTTCCGAATTTTTTTATATTTATTTCTTTTTCTTTTCCATTATTTATTATTTTAAATTTTTTTATCTGATTTCTTCCTCCTTGAGTGACAAACTCTCCGGAAGAATTAAAATTTCCCAACACATCAAATAAAACATCTTTACTGTAATTTTCTTTTATTTTATAGTTCTGTTTATTTATCATTGTTTTAAAGCCTCTTTATCTTCTTTATATATTTTAATTTTATCATAAAAACACGGGCTTTTCAAATTACTGACTTTGTCAGAGGTTTTCTTTAATTTTATTTTCCGCTCTGTTTCATTAATTTTGCATATTTCCTTTTTGATTTCATTATTCTTTTTCTCGCACTTTTAACAAGTTCTTTATCATCTACTTTCTTTTCTACTTTTTTTATGAACTCCAGGGCTTTGTCAAAATCTTTCAACATTTCGGAAATATAAGCCGAATTAAAATAATGGAGAGGATTTTCAGGATTCAATATAAGAAGCTTCTCACATATTTTTTTTGCCCTTTGAAAATCCTCTATATATGCTGCATACCGTCCTTCAAGATTAAGTGATTTTTCTCTTTGAACGGAACTGTTAGCATAATTTATAAACAACAGTTCTATTTCCTCATATTTTTTTTCTTTCAGAAGAAATTCATAAAATGTTTCATATGCGTATTCATCGGCATTTTCACAATTTATAGCTATATTATAACTATGTTCCGATCCTTCTGTATCACCTTTTTTATTTTTCACATTCGCTATTTTTGTATAAATATAATATTCTTCCACATTATTTTGAAATTTTTCCAATATTTCTTCATAAATTTTTAAAGCATCATCATATTTTCCCTGTTTTATAAAACATTCAGCCTTATCCATATAACCATCTGAATTTTCAGGATCCATTTTTATAGCATCATTTATAATACTCATGGCTTTTTTATAGTATTTCATATCCACATAGGCAAGTCCTATATTTAAAAGCACATAATAATCTTCTTGAAATTCCATATACTTCTTATAAAAATATATGGCTTTTTTAGGTTTTCCCAGAGACTGATGTATATATCCCATATTAAAAAGAATCAGATTATCTTCTTTATTATTTTTATAAGCCCTTTCGCAATGTATAAGTGCTTCTTTATAAAATCCTACACTTGTGTATATTTTCGTAAGAAGAACAAGAGCTTCATAATTATTTTCATTAATTTCAAGTACTGTTTCCAAATATAAGACAGCGTCATCATATTTCATTTCATCATAAGATTTTACAGCTTCCTGCAATAATTCCGTTATTTTCATTTTTCTCCTTATTTAAAATAATACACTGTTTACTAAATTATCATATTCATCAGCTCTCATTTTCAATGCCCTGTTTGTATATGATGTTATATAAACAAATCTTTTTGTAAATATAATTGTTCTCTTTTCCTTTTTTTCAGCTGATAAATTCAGTATTTTTCTTTTCCCTGCTGTTTTTATAATATCATTTTTTAAAATAAAATCATTATAATCAATAAGCAGTTCTATTTCATTTAAGTTTATATATATATTATTTTCTATGTACAGATACATTTTTTCATTTTTCCATTCTTTCTCAGTGTTAAATATATTATATCATTTTTTGTCTTTTTTATAAATATGAATTGTATTTTATTTATATTTTTTCATATATTCCCTTTCATTTTTCAACTTTCTTATTATTTTTTTTCTTTCAATATTAAAAACATTTTTATCATCAGTTCCGATTTTATAATCTATATAATTTTTGACATATACTTCAAAATCTATATTTGCCTCATTTTTTATTTCATTTTTATAATCTTCGCTATATTCTATTTCAATATTTTTCGTAATATAAAAATCTAAAAGCTCATTATATGACCGCTGAGCTAAAATATCTCTTACTTTATAATATACCTGCCATTCCGTTCCTGCTTTACTTACTGCCTCCCTTTCTCCGATTAAAGGGTTTTCAGTTATTATTTTCATCATTCTTTCCTGTTTAATATTTTCTTCCTTTTCATAACAGTTAAAACATATTTTTTGATTTTTGAGAGGATAAAAAATGTCCTGACACTTTTCACATTTTATATATCCTCTTGAAATAAGAAATATATCTTTTTTTTTCCTGTTTATAGCTATCTTTTCAAGTTTTTCTCTGATATCTTCATATTTTTCATCTATTTTCCTTATACATTTTCTTATGTCTTCCATTTCTGAAAAAGGAAGCTCTATTTCTTCTTCTATTTCTTCAATATCTGCACTTTTAACTTTTTTTATTTCTTCTTCTTCAATTTTTCCTGTCATTTCTTCTATAAGGTTTCTTCTTATTCTTTCGTTTATTTTTTTTATTTCCAGCTCATTTACAATTTCTTTCCGGAAAAATTCGTTTATTTTCCGAACAATTATATTTGAATGTATGACAATGCTATGGTAAATGACAGGATCACTTACATTTACAGTTAATTTTCCTTCATAAAATTTTTTAGGAAAAGATTTAGTACCTATTTCTTTTCCTGTAATTTCTTTCCAGTTTTTACTTATTTTCCATAAAACATATTTTCCGCTCTTAAATGCTGAAATTCGCGTTTCAGTAATATTTTCTATTATTTTTCCTGTACTTTTCACACTGTTACTCATCTTCAGTCACTTTCCCTTTTTCAATAATAAATCTTTTTCCTTTTATATTAAGGTCTTCAGTAGATGTAATAAAACACTGTATTTTTTTATTTACAAAGTAATCAAGAATACTTTTTTTCCTTATTTCATCAAAATAAGAAGCTATATCATCCATTATAAAAACGGGATATTCATTTTTTTCTTTTACAAGCATATCTATTTCAGATATTTTAAGGGAAAATATAATGGATTTTTTTTCTCCTTGAGATGAAAAAGATTTAGCATTTCTTCCATTTAATTCAAATATAAAATCATCTTTCTGAGGACCTGTAAGACTGTATCCGATAAATTTTTCCCTTTCATTTTTTCTTTTCACATTTTCTTTAAATTTTTCTTTTATTTCATCTTTTGATTTTCTTTCAATATCCCCTAAAAAACAAACATATTTTAACTTCAGTTCCGATTTTTGATCAAACAGCTTCCTATAGTTCAAGTTAAGCAATATAGATATCTTTTTTATAAATTCTCTTCTGTAAACTATTATCTCGGTTCCTTCTTCTATAAATTTATCATTATATATTTTATATATATCTTCGTGAGTTTTCTTTTCTTTTATCAGTTTATTCCTCGTTTTCAGTATTTTTTCAAAATCTACTATTGATTTTAAATACTCTTTTTTCGCTTGAGATATTTCATAATTAAAAAAATTTCTTCTTATACCGGGATTTCCTGTTATAATTTCTATATCTTCAGGAATAAAGGAAATTATATTAAGTAATCCTACATAGTCTATATATCTGTTTTTATTTTTGTTAATATAAAAATCTTTTCTTTCTTCATTTACATCTACTGCTAAAATATTTTCTTCATTATTTTTATTTACATATTTTCCGAAAACGGTAACTCTGTTTCTGTTATACCTGAAAAGTTCTTTTGTCTTTTTTGTTCTGAAACTTTTTCCGGTTGCTAAAAAATGAACAGCTTCAATAAACGATGTTTTTCCCTGTCCATTTTTTCCGTATATTAAATTAAAATTCCTGTCAAGTTCCGTTTTCGTATCTTCAAGACACCTGAAATTACTGTAACTTATTTGTTTCAAATACATATATTATCCTCTTTTCAGAGCTTTTAAGACAGATATTTCACTGTAACTTTTCTTCCCTTAAACTCCACTATATCTCCGGAATATATTTTTTTCCCTCGTCTTGTTTCGATTTCTCCATTGACTTTTACTTTTCCTGTCAATATAAATATTTTCGCTTCCGCTCCTGAGGAAGTAAAATTAGCCCATTTTAATAACTGATCCAGTTTTATAAATTCAGTCATTATCTCTATTTTTTCTGTTTTTTCATTTTCCATCCTGAAATTCATATCCTTTCAGTTTAATTTTTATCCATATGTATATTATCTATACTATTGTACTATTTTTTGTCTTACTCTGTCCAATTCTTTTTTGAATACTGTACTTTCCTCTATTTTCCCTTCTATTTTTCTTATACTGCTTATAACCGTGCTGTGATCTTTTCCTCCAAACAGCCCTCCTATTGTAGTAAGATTAAGATCAAGTATATCTTTCAATAAAAACATGGCTATTTGTCTTGCATTTACTATTTCCTGCTGTTTTTTTCTGGCTTTCATATCGGAAATAGGAATAGAATATTCTTCAGAAATTACTTCTATTATTTTTTCAGCATTTATTTTTGATTGCTGACTTCTCATTCTGCTGGTAATCTCGTCCTGTACCTGCTGTAAAGTTATCCTTTCTTTCAGCAAATTTGCTCTTGCCGTTATTCCGTTTAATATACCTTCCAATTCTCTTACATTGGAGGATACCGACTCTGCTATATACTCAAGGATATTATTATCTATTTTTATTTTTTTCGTTTCCACTATGTTTTCAAGTATAGCTTTTCTCGTTTCATAACTCGGATATTGTATTTCCACCGAAAGACCTGCGACAAATCTCGATTCCAGTCTTTTTGATAAATTTTTAATGTCTTTCGGATATCTGTCGCTTATCATTATTATCTGTTTTCCCGATTCTTGCAATTTGTTAAAAGTATGGAAAAATTCCTCTTCAGTATCTCCTCCGCCCCTTGCAAATATTTTTTCAAAAAACTGTATATCATCTAAAAGAAGTACGTCAAGAGTTCTAAATACATCTCTGAAATTTTTCATCCTTCCTTCTCTTATAGCCGTAATATAATCATTTATAAATTCTTCAGTTGTACAGTAAAAAACTCTTTTTTCAGGACTCTTTTCTAAAATTGCATTTCCTACAGCCTGCATAAGATGCGTTTTCCCTAATCCTGACCCTCCATATATAAATAAAGGATTATAAACTGAAACATCACTTTCTACAACAGCAAGACAAGCATTAAATGCAAGTTTACTGTTATCTCCCACTATAAAATTATCAAGCCTGTTTTTAACATTAAGCCCTGTTTTCATTTTGTTTCTATGTTCCTTTATTCTATATATGTTGTCAGGAGATAACTCTTTCGATCTTACACTAAACGATATCTTTATTTTCTCATCCGATACTATAAAAATATCATTTACCGTTTCTTCTATATCTTTCTTATATTTTTCCATTTTATCTTTAATAAGAGATGAATTGCAATTTAGTGACAATATGTTATTTGAGAAATCACCTGCCTCAACATTTTTAAAAAAAGTATTATAATCCATTTCTGTAATATCCATTTCTTTTATTCTGTATTTTAAAAATTTTAATGTCTTTTCCCATAATTCCGAGGCATTTATTTCCATTCTTAAAACTCCTTAAATGTATTTTGTAGTATGAATATATCATAAAAAAATTAAATAATCAAGAAAGTACCTTTTAAACTTTTCAACATACTTTTCCACAAAATTATATGCTTTTTTTAAAACTCTTCCGACTTTTCCACATTTTAACTTAGTTTTCCACATTAATACAATTTCATATTTTTTGAACAAAACTTTTTTTATCCACATTTAAAAATTTTTTCTTAATTTCCTGTTTAAAAAAAGTGTATAAATAATTTTCCACACTTTTCCCTATAAATAACAACAGTTTTTTCTTTCCACAAAAAAAGCATTTAAAGACTTTCAACAAAATAACACTCTATAATACTGTTACTAATAAATAATGTAATTTAATATATTATTTATTATTTAATGTTGAAAAAACTACAAACGGAAAAAAATAATATACTTTTTAAATAAAATTATGATTTTTAGAAATATTCCTTGACTTTTTTAAGAATTTTGTTTATTATATTGTGTAAACAACTAAAAAATTAAGAGGGTTATAAATTAATATAATTACCAGAAAGGAAAAAAATGACAAAGAGAACATACCAACCAAATAAAAGAAAAAGAAAAAAAGATCACGGATTCAGATCCAGAATGAAAACTAAAAGTGGAAGAAAAGTTTTAAAAAGAAGAAGAGAAAAAGGAAGAACAAAATTATCAGCATAACCCGGTGATTAAAAAACAACACCGGGTTTTTAAAAAATATTAAATTAAAGAGTTAAAATTATGCAAATAAAAAAAATAAAAAAAAACAAAGACTTCTTTTCAATATATAATAATTCAAAAAAAGTATACACAAAGTATGCTATTATTTTTATAAAAGAAAATAAAAGAAATGAACAAAGATTCGGTTTTGTTGCAAGTAAGAAAACAGGAAAAGCTATACAGAGAAATAGAATAAAAAGACTATTCAAAGAATTTGTAAGACTAAACAACCAAATATTTAAAAGAAATACGGATTATATATTTGTAGGAAAATCAATACTAAAAGAAAATATAAAAAAATTAAAATATAAAGATATTGAAAAAGATATATTAAAGGTGATGAAAAAATGAAATATATATTTTTATTTTTAATAAATCTTTATCAGAAATTCTTTTCAGGAGCATTTGGCAGAAAATGTAGGTTTTATCCAACCTGTTCGGAATATTCAAAACAGGCGATAAAAAAATATGGAGCTATAAAAGGAGTATATTTAAGTATAAAAAGGATATTAAAATGTCATCCTTTTAATAAAGGGGGATATGATCCTTTGAAATAACAAAATTAATGGAGGAAATAAAATATGGCGAAAGCAAAAGGAGGCTTTCTTAGAATACCTGCACTTGAAGCAGCAGTTGTTGCAGTATTAAAAGGAATAAATGGAATAGTTGGAAATTATGGAGTGGCAATAATAATAGTAACTATAATAGTAAGAGCTCTTATGTTTCCTTTAACGTTGAAACAGGAAAAATCAATGAAAAAAATGAGAGAATTGCAACCTCAACTTGATAAATTGAAAGAAAAATATAAGGATAAACCCCAAGAACTTCAGCAAAAAACTGCTGAAATATATAAAGAAAATAATGTAAATCCTTTATCAGGATGTCTTCCTATTTTAATTCAGATGCCTATATTCATAGCATTATTTTATGCGTTCAGTGGAGACGCCATACCTAATGATGCCACATTTTTATGGTTTAACTTGAAAAAACCTGATGAGTTATTTAAAATAGGAACATTTACAGTAAATTTACTTCCTATTTTAAATACGGCAATTACTTTTTTTCAGCAGAAAATAATGTCAGGAAGTTCAAAAGGACAGGAAGTAAACAGTCAGATGCAGACTATGATGTATACTATGCCTTTAATGATGCTTCTGCTATTTTACAAAATGCCGTCGGGAGTAACTTTATACTATCTTGTTTCAGGAGCACTTTCACTTGTCCAGCAATATTTTATAATGAAAGGAAGAGATTGATTCAAATGGATAAAATAATATTGAAAGCCCAAAATAGAGAAGAACTTGACAGTATGATAAAAAGATCTCTTACTTTGGAAAATGATGAAACTTTTAAAATAAATGTAGTTAAAGAACCTAAAAAAATATTATTTTTTAATATTAAAGGTGTATATGAAATAGAAATAGTTAAAAAACATGAAATAGAAAAAAATAAAAAAAGTAATAAACAAGAAAAAAAGAATGAAATAAAAGATTTCAAAAAAGAAATAAAAAAAGATAGAAAATCTATAAAAGAAAACTTTAAAAAGGAAAAAAACAAATCTGAAAATAGAAGACCGACGGACAATAAAATAAACAGCAGTTTTTCAAACAACAATAACAATATAGAAATAGACAATGTGTTCCTAAATAAAAATAAGGAATCTATAAAAGAAGTAAAATCAGATGATGTGAATTATGACAGGATAAGAAGCTTTATAAAAGAATTTATAGTAAATTCAAAATTAGATATAAGAATAGTACAAATATCAAGAGACGGAGAAAGATATATTGTAAATGTAGATGGAAAAGATATAAGATATCTTATAGGAGAAAAAGGAAGTACACTTAATAGTGTCGAATATTTATTAAGTTCGGTAAAAAGCTTCAAAAATATTAAAGTAGTAATAGATTCTAATAATTATAAACAGAAAAGGGAAGAATCTTTAAGAGATTTGGCAAGAAAAAAAGGAAAAAAAGTACTTGAAACAGGAAGAAATATAAAACTTAATCCTATGTCTGCAAGAGAAAGAAAAATAATTCATGAAGAAATATCTTTCATAAAGGGTCTGAAAACGGAAAGCATGGGAGAAGAGCCTAAAAGATACTTAGTAATAAAAAGAACAAAAGACTAATAATGAGGTATAATAATGTTATTTGATACGATAGCTGCCATTTCCACTCCGAAAGGAGAAGGAGGAATAGGAATAATAAGAATATCGGGAGATAAGTCATTTGAAATTTTAAGCAAAATATTTAATACAAAAAACCCAAATAAAGATTTGGGTTTTTATAAATTTAATTACGGATTTGTTCATGATAAAGGAAAAATAATAGATGAAGTTATGACGGTTAGAATGAAGGCTCCTAAAACTTATACATGTGAAGATGTAGTAGAAATAAATTGTCACGGAGGATACCTTATAACTGAAAAAATTCTCGAACTTATATTGAAAAATGGTGCAAGACATGCAGAAAAAGGGGAATTTACAAAAAGGGCATTTATGAACGGCAGGATAGATTTATCCCAAGCTGAAGCGGTAATGGACTTAATACAGGGAAAAACTGAAAAAAGTATATCATTATCAATGGAACAGTTAAGAGGAGATTTAAAGGAAAAAATAAAAGATTTTAAAAAGGCATTACTTGATGTTACTGCCCATGTAAATGTAGTTCTTGATTATCCTGAAGAAGGAATAGAAGATCCGCTTCCTCAAAATTTAAGACTGAATCTTGAAAAAGTATATGAAGAAGCTGATTCACTTATAGAATCATATGACAAGGGAAAAAAAATAAAAGAGGGAATAAAAACTGTCATAGCAGGTAAGCCTAATGTAGGAAAGTCAACTTTACTAAATTCTTTATTAAAAGAAGAAAGAGCAATAGTTACACACGTTCCGGGAACGACAAGGGACATAATAGAAGAAATAGTTAATATAAAAGGGATCCCTCTTGTTTTAGTAGATACAGCAGGAATAAGAAAAACTGATGATATAGTTGAAAATATAGGAGTCGAAAAGTCAAAGCGATTTATAGAAACGGCGGATCTTGTACTTCTTGTTCTTGATGCTTCAAAAGAACTTGAAAAAGAAGATATTGAAGTAATAGACAAAATAAAAGAATCTAATAAAAAAATGATAATTTTACTTAATAAAACTGATTTGAAAAGAAAAATAGATTTAAAAGATTATCTTTTTGAAAATGTTGTAGAAATTTCAGCTAAAGATAATATAGGAATGGAAGAAATGGAAAATAAAATATATTCCTACATTATAGAAAAAGACATTGAAAATACATCGGAAAAACTAATAATAACAAATATAAGACATAAAACAGCCCTTGAAAAAACAAAAGAATCCATAAAAAATATTTTTGAGACAATAGATATGGGTATGCCTATGGATTTAATATCTGTAGATTTAAGAGAAGCGCTTGATTCTTTATCTGAAATAACAGGAGAAATATCCTCGGAAGATGTACTTGATCATGTTTTCGGAAATTTCTGTGTAGGAAAATAAGGAGGAAAAAACATATGAAAAAAATAGTAATAGCAAATAATAAAGGAGGAGTTGCCAAAACAACTACAGCATATAATATAGCCTCATATTATGCAAAAAAAGGAAAAAAAATATTAGTCATAGATTGTGATCCTCAGGGAAATCTTACAGATGCTTTAGGAATAGATCCGAATGAAGTGGACTGTACTATTTTTGATGCACTTACAAAAAGAAATATAAAAGAAGCGATAATAAAACTTCCTCAAGCTGAAAATTTTTATTTGGTTCCGAGTAACCTTGAAAGTGAAAGAGTAAATATAACTTTATCATCACAGCTGAACAGAGAAAGTGTATTGAAAAAGATATTGAAAGAAGTGGAAGATGAATTTGATATGTGTATAATGGATACTTCTCCTTCATTATCAATACTTACTCTTAATGCCATTGTTGCAGCCGACAGCATATACTTAACATTGAGAGCGGGGTACTTTGAACTTAGAGGAGCAGGGCTTTTGATATCTACAATTAATGAAATAAAGGAAGACCTGAATGACAGACTTGAAGTGAAAGGATTGATTTTGACCCAGTATGATATAAGAACAAGTTTATCAACAGACTCAAAGGAGCAGCTTGAAGAGTATTTTAAAAGTGCAATAATGAATACTGTGATAAGACAAAATGTGGACTTGGCAAAAGCTCCTGCGAATGCTCAGGATATTTTCAGCTATGCTCCTCTTTCAAACGGTGCAAGGGATTATGAAGATTTAGCACTTGAAATACTTGAAAGAGAGGGAATAAAATGGTAAAAAAAACAAAAAATATATTTGAAAAAAGAAATCCTTTTTCCAATTTAAATAATGAAAAAACAAAAAATTTTGTAAAACAGCTTGAAGAAGATGAAAGTATAAGAATTGAAATTCTTAAAATAGACGGTGCAAAAATAATATCAGTAAATGAAAAAATACTTGAAAAAGTGGATTTTTATGACAGAGAATTCATAAACAGAGAAATAAGCTTTGAGAAAATAATTGAAACCGAGTCTATAAAAAATTTGGCAGAATCTATAAATGAAATAGGGATAATAAACCCTGTTTATGTTATAGAAAAAGAAGAAGGAAAGTATAAAATTTTATCAGGTTTTAGAAGGCTTTCAGCTGTATATTACGGATATAAAAATATAAAAGAATTTTCTCCTGCAGGAACAAATAATTTTATAATAATTCCTGCAAATGCGAGTTATGAAATATTGGATAAAATTTCCCTTCATGAAAATACTTTAAGGGAGGATTTGACGACACTGGAAATATCAATGAAAATATGGAGAGAAAGTAGAAATAAAAAGAAAAGCTCTGAAAAAATAGCACAAGAATACGGAATCTCCAGAAGAACTGTAGCAAGATATTTGAGAGTGGAAAAGTATCCTGAAAAACTTCTTGAAAAACTCGATGAAATAAAAAATATAAGAAAATCCGATACTATTTTTAATTATTTAAATCAGACGGATTTTAAAAATATGGAAGAAAATATTGAAAAACTGTCAGGAATGGAAATTTCAGAGATAGAAAGAGAAATAAGAAAACTGAAAATAAAATCCGATGACGGAAAATTATCAGTAAAAAAAGGTAAAAAATCAACTTCATTTGAAATACAGGGTCGACTTACTGATGAAGAGATAGAGAAAATAAAAGAATTTATTTTGAAAAAATTTTTTTAAAGAATATTCACTCTGTAAAATTTTGTAGCCGATAGATTGATTTTGAGGGTGATGATAAGCTTTCGCAGAAAAATAATTGGGAAAATACAAGATTACTATGTTACAATTAACTGAAAATAAAGAAAAAGGATATGAGAAAATGAATAAAAACTATGATGTAATAGTGGTTGGAGCAGGGCATGCAGGAGTCGAAGCAGCTCTTGCATCGGCAAGACACGGACTTAAAACCGCTCTTTTTACAATCTATCTTGATAATATAGCTATGATGTCATGTAATCCTTCTGTGGGAGGACCGGGAAAAAGCCATCTTGTTTCAGAATTGGGAATGCTCGGAGGAGAAATGGCAAGGCATATTGATAATTGGAATTTACAACTGAAAAATCTGAATCATACAAAAGGTCCGGCTTCAAGAATAACAAGAGCTCAGGCTGATAAGTATTGGTATAGGATAAAAATGAGAGAAATTATTGAAAAGCAGGAAAATCTTCATATAATACAGGGAACGGTTATAGATTTAATAGTAGAAAATAAAGAAATAAAAGGTGTTGAAGATAAATTAGGAGTAAAATACGGAGCAAAATGTGTAATTTTATGTACAGGGACGTTTTTAAAAGGACAGTTTATAATGGGAGATGTAAAATATTCGGCAGGACGTCAAGGAGAACCTGCAAGTGATGAATTACCTGATAAACTTTTAGAATATGGATTTGAACTGGATAGATACCAGACGGCAACACCACCCAGAATAGATAAAAGAACAATAGATTTTTCCAAAACTGAGGAACTGAAAGGGGAAGAAAAACCGAGATATTTTTCTTATGAAACTGAAAAAGAATATAATTCCACTTTACCTACATGGCTTACATTTACTACTGAGAAAACAGTGGAAGTAGGAAAGGAAATGCTGAAATATTCTCCTATTGTGACAGGTATAGTAAGCACTAAAGGGCCAAGACACTGTCCTTCTCTTGACAGAAAAATACTCAACTTTCCTGAAAAAACAGACCATCAGATTTTTTTAGAACAGGAATCCATAGAATCAAATGAAATTTATGTAAACGGATTTACGACTGCAATGCCTCCTTTTGCACAGGAAGCAATGCTGAAAACAATAGCGGGACTTGAAAATGCTAAAATAGTAAGATACGGCTATGCAGTGGAATATAATTTTATTTCTGCATATCAGTTAAATCTTACATTGGAAACAAAAGTAATAAAAGGACTTTATACTGCCGGGACAATAAATGGAACAAGCGGATATGAAGAAGCTGCATGTCAGGGATTTATAGCGGGAGTAAATGCTTCAAGGAAAATACTTGGAAAAAAAGAAATAATAATAGATAGAAGTGAAGGATATATAGGTATTTTAATAGATGATATAATAAATAAAAAAACACCGGAACCTTATAGAGTTCTTCCTTCAAGAGCTGAATACAGACTTACACTCAGACAGGACAATATATTTGTAAGACTATTTGAAAAATCCAAGAAAATAGGACTTGTAAGTTCTGAAAAACTTGCAGAGCTTGAAAAAGCGAAAAAAAATATAGAAAATGAAATAAACAGACTTAAAGAAATAAAAATATATCCAACTAAGGAAACAAATGAAAAACTGAAAAGAATAGGGGAAAAATTTGCATTGGAGAATGAAAGTCAGGTTTTTCAGACTAACAGTGCAAACAGCCCTGTTTCAGCATTTGAATTTCTGGCAAGAAAAGAAATGAATTATGATAACTTATCGGAGTTTATCAAAACTGAAAAATTATCTCCCCTTGTAAAGGAACAGGTAGAAATAAATGCAAAATATAATGTATTTATCCAAAGAGAGAAGCTTCAAATAGAAAAGTTCAAAAAACTTGAAGAGATGAAAATACCTGAAAATATAAATTATGAAGAAATACAAGGGTTGAGTAATATTGCTATATCAGGATTAACTTATGGAAAGCCTGAAACAATAGGACAGGCAAGTAGAATAAGCGGAGTTACTTATAATGATATAGCACTTCTTATAGCTGTTATAAGAAATTGAAAATAAAATATTAAGAACTATTATTAAAGTCTGATATTTGTTTTTAAAAAAATTTTACAAAAAATTCAGTAAAAACTCTCAATTTAATTTTCTTTTTGTGAGGGCAGTTATAAGCCCTCACATTCCTATTAAAGCTAAAAAAATTATTAATTCAAAAATCTTTATTATTTTTGGAACAATTCAAACTTTTTTTCAACATATTTTCCACGTGAAACAAAAAACAATTTCACAATTTTATCAACTATAATTATTTTTTTTCTGAAATCTTTTTGAAAAAGGTAAGTACATTAAAAACATAATAAGCAGCATACTTATAATTAAAATAAACTTATAAAGAATAAAAGGTTTTATAAAACTTGCCATAGGAGCAATATAGTCATTTAAAAACATTGCATTTGTATTGTATTTTAAATTGTAAAAATGTGAAAATAAAAATAATCCCAATAAAACAACACATGAGCCTATAAAATTTTTAAATGTTATTTTTTCTTTCAAGTATACAAAACCGTAAATAACACCTACAAATTCCAATGCATGCATAATCATAAAAATATAAACGTATACAGGATTGTAATAATAAGTTACTCCCGGTAAAATTAAAGCAAAAGCTGCACCGAAACTTAAAAAATATAATAAATTAAAGAAAAAATGATTTCTGGATATTAAATATATACCTGCCGCTACAGCTGCAAAATTACAGAGATGTATGGGAATTACATTATAGACAGGCTCATATTGGTATATTATTCTGTATACGGAATCAAGGAGTTTAAAAAATAAAATAAATATGCCGAGAAAAGTTGCATATTTTTCTATGTTAATTTTTTTATATAATTTAGGAATAATTAGAAAAATAACACTTAATCCGATTGAAAATATGAAACTATACAGATGAATTGGACTGAAGTATGAAAAATATAAAGATTCAGGTCTCAAATCACTACCTCCATTAAATATTTTATTAAAACATTGATATTATAACATTTTACCAAATAAAAAACTACCTTTACTTAAATTGTAAAGGTAGTGAATTGTTATGAAATTTAAAAATTTTAGAATCTAAATTCTAGTATTTAGAATCCGAATGAATATCCAAATCCTAAAGTAACAACTCCATGATTAAGATTGAATTTTTCACTTTGATTTCTAGTTACTAATCCACCTGCAGCCGGAGAATAAACTAATTTATTAGTTCTTGTAATTCTTGTCCCGTTAACATTATAAGACAAGTCAACTATAAAGTTTTTATAATTAATTCCTGCACCTATTCCTGAATATAATCCACCTTTAAATTTAGCTTCCCCTTCTACAAAACCGTTAGAAAATTTATCATTCCACTTAACGCTTCCTGAATTAAATGCATATCCTAAGTTAGCTTTAACATAAGGAGTTATTTCAGAAGAATTTTTAAAATTATATCTTGCCGTAAAGAAAAGAGGAACGGAACTTAATCCTTTGTTTTCTACACTTGAAGAAATTAATCCGGCACCAGTTGTTCTTTTTTCATTTAATTTATTGTATTTATATGAAATTCCTCCACCTATTTCAAAGTTTTCAGTAATACCTTTTCTATATTCGGCAGTAAGTTCAAATCCTCTTTTTAAAGTATTTTTTTCTAAATTATACTTGAAAACATTTGAATCGTATCTTCCGCCTTTAAATTCACCTCCGCTTGATAAATCAATTCCGGCTCTAACTTCTACAGTGTTTGTAGCCATAGCAATTGAACTGATTAATGCTCCTAATAATAATAGTTTTTTCATTATATTTCCTCCTATAATTAATTTTTAATTTTCCTATTAAAATTATTATAACCTCATTCAAAAAAAAAATCAAGTCGAAAAATAAAAAAATTATATCAATTATAATTTTTTGGAAAAAGTTTAAATATATATTTTATTTTAGAAATATTTTCAGTATTGTGAAAATATATAAAAAATAAAAAAAATATAATTATTTTATTATAATAACTTGGTATACTTATTTTATTTGAAAAAATTACTAAACAATTGTTAAGCAGATTTTAAAAGTAAAAAAAATACAATTTTTAAATTTTCATATTAATACCTAAGAAAAGTATATTATAATTATAAAACAATACCTTAATAATGTAATGTATAATAAATTGTCCATTTTTAAAATTTATCCAACTTACATTATTAGAATGTCTGCAAAGTCATAATGAAACGAAGATTTAAAATCGGAAGGAGGTTCATAATTCAAATTTTAAGTTTAAATAGTATATAACTGTCAACTAAAGTTGTAAAAGTTAAAAAAAAGTGTTATAATCCAAATAAATAATAAAGAGTTACAAAAATTTCTTATAAAGAGGAAATTGATGAAAACAAATAAAAATAACATAATATGGGTTATATATATATTAATTTCATACATACTCTATAATTTTTTATTACAGAAATTTAATTATCCCACAAAATATTTGACGAATTTTTTATTTTTACTTTTTATATTCATCAAATTTATATTCGGACAACTTGATTTTTATGCTGAAAGATTCAGATTAAAAGATATATTTGTAAATTTTGGAATAAATTTCTTGTTTTCAATATTTATTTTTATATTTTTAAAAAGGATAAGTATATTCGGTATATTCGGTATAATATTTATATTTCAGACAGTATTCAGGAGAATTGTATGTCTGAAATATGTAAAAAAAGAAAGAGTCCTTATTTTCGGATCAAATCATATCGAAAATAATGTTCAGGATGTTTTAATGAATAGTCCGGATTACAAGTATGTAGGCTACATTTCCAACAATAAAAGTCGTGCAACCAAGTATTTACAGGGTAAATACGACGAAATGGAAAAAATTATACAAGATAAAGAAATAGATACTTTAGTAATAGTTAAAAACATAAAAAATGACGACTTTAAAATTTATCTGAAAAGGCTGTTTGATTTAAAAATAAATGGATTGAAAGTGTTAAGTTATGAAGAATTCAATGAAAGTATACAGAAAAAGATAGATATAAATCAGATAGATGAAGAATGGCTTTTGGAATCTAATGGGTTTGATATATTAAATAATGAAAGTCAGAAAAATGTAAAAAGAGGATTGGATTTAATAATAGCTTTTATTTTGATAATACTGTTAAGTCCTGTGGCATTAATTACAGCATTCATAATAAAACTTGAATCACCCGGTCCTGTAATATTTAAGCAGACACGTATAGGTGAAAACGGGAAAAAATTTAAAATATATAAATTTAGAAGTATGAAACTTCATGATGGAACGAAATATCCTAAATATACTTTAGATAATGACAACAGAGTGACGAAATTCGGCAGTTTTATGAGAAAGACAAGAATAGATGAACTGCCTCAATTATATTGTATAATTAAGGGTACGATGAGTTTTGTAGGACCTAGACCTGAATGGGATTTACTTGTAGAAGAGTATAAGAAAAAAATACCTTACTATAATTTACGACATATGATAAAACCTGGAATAACAGGTTGGGCTCAAGTAATGTATCCTTATGGAGAAAGTACGGAAGATGCAAAAAGAAAACTGGAGTATGATCTGTATTATTTAAAACATCAGGATTTAATAATGGATGTTCTTACAATAATGAAAACAGCAAAAACAGTAATATTTGGAAAAGGAAAATAATTTGAAAAAAGAAAAAACAGGAGGAATCATGAAAGGAATTATTCTTGCAGGAGGAAGCGGTACAAGACTTTATCCTTTAACAAAATCAATATCAAAACAAATTATGCCTATATACGATAAACCTATGATTTATTATCCTTTATCAGTTTTAATGTTGGCAGGAATAAGAGAAATTCTTATAATATCAACGCCAAGAGATTTGCCGATTTTTGAAGAACTGTTGGGAGACGGAAATCAATTGGGAATAAAATTGGAATATAAAATACAGGAACATCCTAACGGTCTTGCGGAGGCTTTTTTAATAGGAGAGGAATTTATAGGTAAAGATAATGTTTCATTAATATTGGGAGATAATATTTTTTACAGCAGTGGATTTACAGGTATGGTAGAAGAAGCTGCAAAATTGGAAAAAGGGGCGGTTATATTCGGTTATCCTGTGAGAGATCCGAGAGCTTATGGAGTTGTGGAATTTGATGAAAACGGGAAAGCGATATCGCTGGAGGAAAAGCCTGAAAATCCAAAATCAAATTTTGCAATACCGGGACTTTATTTTTATGATAATACCGTTATAGAAAAAGCTAAAAATGTAAAACCTTCAGCACGTGGAGAAATAGAAATAACAACGGTCAATGAAATGTATCTGAATGAAGGAACACTGAAAGTAAAAAATCTCGGAAGAGGTACTGCATGGCTTGATACGGGAACTCATGATGCTCTTCTCGAAGCTGCCAATTATGTAGAAGCAATACAAAAAAGACAAGGTTTTTATATAGCATGTATAGAAGAAATAGCTTATAAAAAAGGTTGGATAAATAAAGAACAATTGGAAAAATTGGCACAACCTATGATGAAGACTGAGTATGGAAAGTATTTACAGTCTTTATAAAATTGACAAATTGTCAGTTAGGAGAGAAAATGAAACCGAGAGTACAGATACTAATGTCTACTTATAATGGAGAAAAATTTTTAAAAGAACAGTTGGATAGTATTTTAAATCAAAAAGGAAACTTTGAATTGGGAATATTAGTGAGAGATGACGGATCTAATGATGAAACAATAAAAATATTAAAAGAGTATTCAGAAAAATCTGTACTTAAAATAGAAATTTTAAAAGGGAATAATATAGGAGTAAATGCCAGTTTAAAAGAATTATTTTTAAAATGTGATATAGAATACTATGATTACTTTGCTCTGAGTGATCAGGATGATGTATGGTTAGATACAAAGATTCAGACAGCTTTAAACAGATTACAAAAAGAAAAATTTGAAGGTTTAAAAATGTTCGCTTCAAGATCATTTGTAACAGATGAAAAATTAAATATCATAGGAAAAACTCAAGATTCAGAAAAAAAAGAATTATATTACAATGCTACGGTTCAAAATATATGCCCCGGACATACACAAGTATTCAACAAAGAAGTTGTAAAGGAATTAAGAGAAAATTATAGTGAAAATATATTTGTTATAGATTGGTGGATATATTTACTTGTTTCAGGAACCGGGAAGGTCATATTTGAAAGAGAATGCACGGTGAAGCACAGACAACATGGAATAAATACAGCAGGATACGAATTAAATTTTCTGAAAAAAACAAAAAAAAGAATGAAATTTTTAAATAAATATAAAAAGAGCCCCGTTTCTTTACAGTTGGAGAGCTTTCTGTATCTGTATGCAGAAAAGATGAAAGAAGATTATAAAAAAGAAACAGAAAAATTTTTGAAAAGCCAAAAAAATATCTTTAAAAGAGTACAGTATATATCAAAAGCAAAAGTATTCAGATATGGAAAAATTGAAAATTTAATTTTTAAAATATTGTATATTCTAGGCAAGTATAAATAACTTATTATATTAATTGAAAGGAAAAATTAATGACAAATGTACTTATAGAATGTCCTGAGTTAATATCTTCAGTAAAAATTGGAGTTTTGAATCCTTTAGAATATAGTAAAAAATGTAATGTGAAATTTAAAAGAACTTCTGATATAAATAAAAATGATATTTTATGGTCGGATATTTTAATATCTGTAAGAGGGAGTGAAAGAGCTTCATTAGAAATAATGAAAGCGGCATTATATGCAAAAAGATATACAATTATGTTTTTAGATGATGATTTAATAAACATTCCTTTAGGTTTAGAATCTACTAAATATTTTAACGATAAAAAATTAAAAAAGTATATTTTGGAAATTTTGACAAAAAGCCATGTTTTATGGGCAGTAAATCCTAAAATAATAGAGAAATATGCAAGTTATACTATAAATAAAAAAGGAATTCTCACAAAAGTTCCGATGAAAATAGAAATAAAAAAAACAAATAATGAAAGCTCTTTAAAAGTTTTATATGCAGGCTCCACAGATCATAAAAAGACCATTCAAAAAATTATAAAACCAATGATTGAGATGTTTTCTGAAGAAATAAATGAAAAAAAAATAGCATTTACTTTTATAGGAGCCAATCCTGGAATAAAAAACACGGAGCATTATGAATACTTTCATGATTATGATGAGTATAAGCGGTTTGTCAAAAACGGAAATTTTAATATAGGGCTAGCTCCTATAGAAACAACAGAATTTTATAAATCTAAATATTATAATAAATTTTTAGAATATACGTCAATTGGTGTTTTAGGCATTTATACAAATTCGGAACCTTATAATTTAATAGTTAAAAATAAAGAAAACGGTATTTTATGTGAAAATAAACCGGAAGTTTGGTATAAAAAAATAAAATATTTACTTGAAAATCCTACAGAAATAAATAGAATGATAAAGAATGCACAAAAGAAAATATCAGACGATTTTAATAACGAAGTTGTAAGCAGGGAAATATTAAAATTAATACCTGAATTGTCAGAGTATAAGGCACCTGAAGTGACATTAAACGATATTCGTTTGAAAAATTTAAAATGGATTTTTTATGGGGAAAGAATAAAACTTATAATTAGAATATATGGAATAAAATCTTTTTTGATAATTCCGTATAAAATAATAAAAAAGATAATCGGGAGATAAATTATAATGTTAAGTTATTTTAGTGGAATATGGAGAGATAGGTATATTTTACAAAGTCTTGTAAAAACGGATTTAAATTTAAAGTATAAAAAATCTATTTTAGGAGTTGCATGGTCTGTTTTGACTCCTTTAGGTTTAGTTGTTATAATAGGAACAGTTTATTCAATTATATTCGGAATGAAACCGGAAGATTTTATACCGGGATTATTTGCAGGATTAAATCCATGGATTTTTTTAAGTAGTTCAGCAGATGGAGGAACACTTTCATTTATCGGTGCAGAAGGATATTTGAAACAGACAAATGTCAATGCTCAAATATTCCCTGTCAGAGGAGTGTTAGTAAATTTTACAAATTTACTGTACAGTATAATAGCTTTTTTTATAATATATTTTTTTCTGAAGCCGGGAGCTTTCAGTTTAAACATGTTGGCAGTTATTCCGGGATTGATTATACTCCTTATATTTGCAATTGCAATTTCCAATATAGGTGCAGTAGTCAACTTAAATATAAGAGATTTTCAGCCTCTTCAGTCTTTAATATTTCAGGGATTATTTTATGCAACCCCGATTATATTTCCTGCAAGAATACTCAAAGAAAAGGGGTTTGATTATCTATATAAAATAAATCCGTTTTATTATATGATAGAAATTATAAAAACGCCTTTATTGGGAGAAGAGATACCCTCTTTAAATATATATATGACAGCAATAATAATATCGTTAATTTCTCTTTTTTTAAGTATACTTATGGTTATGAGAGAAAAAAAGAAAATAGCATTTAAATTATAAAATAAGAGAGGTTATTTAAAATGAGTCATATAATTTTAAAAAATGTAGATTTGTATTTCAAAACAAAAAGAGAAAAAAGAATAAAAGATATTTTAATTACCGGAAGTAAAAAATTTAATAAATTTTCAGAAAATGGTATTGTTCACGCAATAAAAAAAATGAATTTGGAAATAAAAGAAGGAGAACGGGTTTCAATAATTGGACATAACGGTGCAGGAAAAAGTACATTTTTAAAAATGGTTTGTGGTATATATCCCCCTTCAAAAGGAGTATTGGATGTATCAGGAAAAATATCAAGTATGTTTGAACTTGCAACAGGATTTGAAATGGAATCAAGCGGTTGGGATAATATTTATTTAAGAGGTTTGATGTTGGGTGAAACACCAAAAAGTATAAAAGAAAAAATGAAAGAAATAGCCGAATTTTCTGAATTGGGTGATTTTTTGGAAATGCCTGTAAAATATTATTCTTCAGGAATGTTTGTAAGACTTGCTTTTTCTGTTTCTACAGCTATAAAACCTGATATATTGTTACTTGACGAAGTTGTTGCTGCGGGGGATGCCGCTTTTTTGAAAAAAGCCGAAAAAAGAATGAATGAAATGATAGACGTAGCTAAAATAATGATTTTGGTAACACATTCAATGGAGACCGCGAAAGAACTTACAACTAGATGTATATGGTTGGAAAAAGGAGAAATCGTAATGGATGGAAATCCGGAGGAAGTTGTAAGAGAGTACTTAAAAAATATGAAAGGATAGTAAAAGAATGAAAGTAAAAGAAATATTACAAAATAATTCTGAATGGATACCAAATAAAAACTATGATAAATATAATCCTAAAGTTTCAGTTCTGTTACCTACTTTTAGAAGAGCAAAAGACGGTTTCTTTGAAAGAGCTGTGATGTCAGTTTTAAATCAAACCTTTAAAAATTTGGAATTGATTATAATAGATGATGCTTCAACAGATGGAACAAAAGATTTGATAAAATATTTTATGGAAACAGATGAAAGAGTACATTGTATAAGACATAGACAAAATATAGGATTACCTGCAATCAGTGAATACGAAGGCTATATGAAATCAAGAGGAGAATATATATCTTTTATATTTGATGATAATGAATGGGATAAAGAGTATATAGAAAAAACAATAGTATTTATGATTAGAGAAAAAGTAAAAGCTTCTTTTGGTGTTGTTAAATCATATTTTGGAGAAAAAAAGAAAGAATGTGTAATTTTAGGAAATCCGAAAGTATATCCTTCAGAAATGAATGAAATTTTTATAACAAATTTTATCGGAAATGCCGGAGTTGTTCTCCATAAAGATGTAATAGAAGATATAGGTCTTTATGATCCACATATTTCTCTAAAAAGAATTTGTGACTGGGATTTATGGAGAAGAATTTTTCAAAAATATGATTTTGAATTTACAGGAGTTAATGCAAGTTCAGAATATGGTGTAACATTAAAAGATTCTCTAGGAAATACTGAAAATTTGGATTTGTGGGTTGGATTGGAACAAATGTCTGAAGATAGAAATGAACTGTTAAAGCCTAAAAGTTTTTTAGAATATGATATTTTTTCAGTTAATCGAAATAACACTTTATTTTTTCTTGATACAATAGAAGAAGAAATACAAAATTATAGGGGAAAACATTGGTTTAATGATGAAAAGTCAAAAAAAGAAATTTTAGAAATAAAAAATATGGAAAAAAGAAATACAAAAAAAAGAATTTTAGTTATTTCTCCCTTATTAGATGCTACATCAAATGTTTCTTTTATAAGATATAATGAAATTTTTAAAGATATAGTTTTTTATTTTGAAAGCGAAAGAACTTTAAAAAAAGATAATTTAATTTTTGTAGATGCTATTATATTTATGAGAGATTTAGATTTTTTTCAAAAAATAAAAAAACTCTGTGATTCTCTCAAAATACCATATTATTATTATATTGATGATAATTTTATAATTTTGACAGATGACATAAAAAATAAAAAAATAATTATGAAGTCAGAAGGAAGAAGACAAATAGAAAAATTTGCTTCTAATACTAAAAAATTATCTATATACGGTTTTAAAAAAGTATTTTGTAGCACAGAAGAATTAAAAAAATATTTTTTGGAAAATAATTTGCATCATGATATAGAAGTATTGAATCCAATTATTGATTTTAAAAATATTTTTAGACATGAAATGAAAAAAGAAAGTATTTCTATTGCATTTATGGGAGGGAATTTTAGAAATGGAATATTAAAAGAAATAATATTACCTGCAATTATAAGATTATCAAAGGATATAAAAGTAAAATTTTATTATCCTGAGAATGGAAAGAAAGATTTTTTAAAGATATATAACGATGAAGAAAATTTAAATTTTTATAGTATAGAAAGAACATTTTCATTACAAAAAGCATTAAGAAGATTTGCTAAGAACGAAATAGATATTTTGATTCATTGCGGAGAAGAAATAAATAACGGAATTTATAAAACAGAAAATTCATTACTAAATGCAGTTCAATTAGGAGCAGTACTTGTTACAAGCAATATAGAACCGTATAAATCAAAATTTAAAAGTAAAAATGAATATGTAAGGGTTACAAATGAAATAAATGATTGGTATATTGCCTTAAAAAGTTTGGCACAAAATAGTGAAATAAGAGAAAATATTTATAACAAGGCTTATTTTTATTGTAAAGAAAAATATTCAGGAGAAAAAGAAGAGAAGATATTAAAAAATGCATTATCTGAGTTTAAAGACCTGAGAAATATAGATTTTATAAAAAGATATAGAAAATTTTTAGTTATAAATGAAGAAATATTTAAAACAAAATTTGAAAAACCTCGTTCATTAACAGATAGGGTATTAAACTTTTCTGGACTTATAAAAAATAAAAGAAGTTATAATATAAAATGTGATATAAAAATTTTTAAAACATTAGGATTATTATTTGCTTCATATGATGAGCCTAAAGGAAATGTAATAGTTAGAATTATAGAAAAAAATAATATATTACGAGAAATATCATTAAATATGGAAGATTTTATAAGAGATAACTGGACATATTTAAATTTTGATCCAATAAAAAATAGCTTAAATAAAATTTTTGAAATACAAATAGAGTTTTTTTATGAAAAAGGTTCAGTATTAATGGGAGTTTTTGAAGATACAGAAAAAAGAACATTTAAATATAAATTATTTAATAAGCTTGGTTATCCTATAAAAGGGCTTGATGTTCTTTATGTAGATTGTAAATAATTTTTTAAGTAGGTGAAAAATGAAAAAAAGTCTAAAAAAAGAATTTAATGATATAATTTTAAAATCATTGGAAAAAAAAGATATAGAAATTCTAAGAAATTTAAGAAATAAAGAGGAAAACAGAAAATGTTTTATTTATCAAAAAGAAATATCAAAAGAAGAACAGGAAAATTGGTATGAAAAATATATAAAAAAAGAAGATGATGTAATGTTTACAGCTTATTTAAAAGAAAGCGATAGAGTTCCAATAGGATTTGCTGCACTTTATAACATAGATAAAGAAAAAAAGTGTTGTGAATTTGGAAGAATAGTAATAGATAAAAGTAAAACAGGAAAAAAGGGATTAGGTTATCAAATAACGGCTTGTTTATGTAATATAGGCTTTGAGAATATGGATGTTGAAAAAATATATTTGGAAGTTTTTTCCGACAATATACCGGCATTAAAAACATATTTAAAAGTCGGATTTGAAGAAAAGAAAAGATACATAAAAGATAATAAGGAAATAATTTATATGGAATATATAATGTAATTACTAAAAATAAATAAAAATTCAGAAGGAGAAAAAGAAATGGCAATACAAGTATTAAAACCAAAATATCATGTAGAAGAATGTTTGGAAGAAATAAGAGAATGTCTGGAAAAAGGCTGGACAGGGCTAGGATTTAAAACGGTTGCATTTGAGGAAAAATGGAAAGAATATACAGGACATGATCATGCACATTTTTTAAATTCAGCGACAGTAGGTTTACATTTAGCAGTTGAAATACTGAAAAAAGAGAACGGATGGAAAGAAGGAGATGAAATAATAACAACTCCGATAACATTTGTATCAACAAATCATGCAATATTATACGAAAAATTGGTTCCCAGATTTGCTGATGTGGATGAATTTCTTTGCTTAGATCCTGAAGATGTAAAAAGAAAAATAAATAACAAGACAAAAGCAGTAATGTTTGTAGGTTATGGAGGAAGAGTAGGAAAGCTGAAAGAAATAATAAAAATATGTAAAGAAAATAATTTAAAATTAATATTGGATGCAGCTCATATGTCAGGAACAAAAGTTGATGGAATTGTTCCCGGAACATGGGATGGTGTAGATGTAACAGTTTATTCATATCAGGCTGTAAAAAATCTCCCAACAGCTGATAGCGGAATGATATGTTTCGCCAATGGAAAATATGATGAAATATGTAGAAAATTAACATGGCTTGGAATAAATAAGGATACATATGCTAGAAGCGGAGATAAAGGAACATACAAGTGGAAATATGATGTAGAATATTTAGGATATAAAGATCATGGAAATTCCATAATGGCAGCTATAGGCTTAGTTGAATTAAAATATTTAGATGAAGGAAATGCCTATAGACGTGAATTAGTAAAATGTTATAATGAAATGTTTGAGGGAAACAGTAAAATTAATATTATAAAAGCACCTAACGAAGATGAATGCTCTTTCCATATTTATGAAATTGAAGTGGATGACAGAGACGGATTATTGGAACATTTACAGAAAAATGATATTTATCCGGGAGTTCATTATAGAGATAACACTGAATATGAAATGTATTCCTATGATCACGGTAAATGTCCTAATGCTCACAGAATATCAGAAAGAATTATAACTTTGCCTTTACATTTGGAATTAACAAAGGAAGATATAAAACATATTGCTGATAAGGTGATTGAGTTTGTTAATAAATAAAAAAAATAAAGGAGTAAAAATGGAGAGAATTGTCGCCCTTTTTTTAAAAAGATTAAATAAGAAAGAGAATTTATATTTACTTTTTCTTTCTTATTTATTATCTTTTTGTATGTTTACCTATGTAAATGAATTCATATATAAGATATTACCGGAAACAGAAATTACGATATCTTCATTTGAAAAAGAAACCGGAAAAAATATAAATCATATAACTATACTTGAAACAGAAGAAACAAAAAAAAATTATAATATAAAAGAAATATTTTTAAAAAATAAGAAATTTGAATATAATTTAGAGGGATTTAATTATGTAAAAAAAGGAGATTTTGGATATTCTTCAAATGCTATTCATTTAAATAATTCTAAAAATAAGATAACTTTATTTATAAAAAAAATTCCAAATGCTAAAATACGATTTTACAATGTAGGAATAAGTGAAAAAATTTTGATAGAATCATCAAAATACACAGAAATCCTCGATTTATCCGAAAATAAAATAGGAGAAATAATAGATTATTTTCCCTTTAGTGAAAGTAAGCTATTTCTTTTATATGCGGTAAGTATTTATTTTATTTTAGGATTATTATTATTTGGATTAATAAAAATATTAATTAAAATAATAAAAAAAATAAAAATAGCAAATTTTTTAAATAATTATAACCCTAAAACAATGGTTTTAATAATATATTTAATAATTAGTATGTATGTAACTATAAAATTTTTTACAAATACGTTACCAAAAGATTTGTTTACCAAAACAGGAAGTCTTTTTGGGGATCAGGAGTATTATTGGCATAAAGGAACGTTAATGAAGAATTTTAATTTGACAGGGTTGAAAGAGTATATTCATTCATTTAGAGGTTATTTTGTATCAGTATTGCCAATGATTGCACAATTAATTGGAGAAAAGTTGAAAATAAATTCTTTATGGTTATTTTATATGATAAATAACTTTTTTACATCTATTTTGCTAGGTTATGTTATGCCAGAATTAAATAATAAAATTTCTTTAAAAAAATCTAAAAATTATCAAATTTTTATTTTATTATTATTATTTATCATTTTTTGGAAAGGAATGTTTTATTCCGTTTTAGCAGATATGATAGCGATGACTTGTGCATTTTGGTCTATTTTACTTGTAATTGATTTAAAAGAAAAGAAAAAAGCTTTTTTATCTGGGATTTGTTTAGCTGTTGCAAGTTTGAGTAGAAGTAATTTTACTCTTGGAATATATGTGATATTAATTACGTTTTTTTTAAGTTTTTTTATAAAAAAAATAAGAATAAAAAAGTCTTTTTTCTTATTTTTTTTCTTAGGAGTAATAATAGTTTGCATACCACAAATCAAGATAAATTATGAAACAGGGCATATAGGTCTTTTTTCTTATGATAAAAAAGGAAGTTTTGTTAAAGGAGAAACTTTAAAAGAAAGTCATTTAAATGGTGTGACAAGATATTCCTTTACAGGATGGCCATATATTTCTCAGGATAAAACTGCACAGAGAATTTTAAAAGAATTTTCTGATTTAGGAGAACATAGAATAACTTTTAAGCAAGGGTTAACAGCTTATATTCAAAGACCTATGGATTTTTTTATCATTACAATGAAAAAAATCTTTTTATCTATTGATTTAAAAACAAGCGAAATATATCCCCCTCAACCATATAAGCCTGACAGCGGATCTTATATATTTAGTTTTTTTAATTATTTTGTGCTTTCAACAGTAATATTTTTTATTCAAACTAAAGTGTTTAGAAAAAGATTTTTTTCAAAGAAAGAAAAAAAAATGGGAATTTTATTATATTTTCTTTATATGTTCCCTCAAATTATTTTACATGTTGAATGGAGATATTATTTATTCTTATATTTGATAATATATTATATATTTTCATTTAAATTTGCATATATTATAGAAGAAGAAGAAATGATAGCGACTTTGAAACAAAAAAAATATTTGAAATATTTATGTATTTATATAACGATATTTTTTGTAGTATCATCGTATTATTTTTAAGTAAATTATATAATAAAGGAAGGAAGTATGAATATAATAATACCTATGACAGGCTATGGTTCAAGGTTTGTAGCTGCAGGTTATAAAGAACTAAAACCTTTTATAAATGTTCAAGAGAAACCTATTATTGAATGGATAGTTAAAGGAATGTACCCTAATGAAGAAAATTTTTTATTTATATGTAGAAAAGAACATTTAGATAGAGATGTTAATATGAAAAAAAAATTAATAAAAATTGCTCCTAAAGCTAAAATTTTTGAAGTAGACAATTGGATAAAAAAAGGACCGGTTTATGATGTTTTAAGAGCAGCTGATATGATAAATGATAATGATCCTTGCATAATAAATTATTGTGATTTTTATATGTTGTGGGATTATCAAAAATTTATGAAAGATGTTATAAAGAAAAATTGTGAAGGAGCTATTCCATGTTATACAGGATTTCATCCTAATTTATTACCTGAAAAAAATGTGTATGCTTCATGTTTTACAGATGAAAAAAATAATTTAATAGAAATTAGAGAAAAATATTCTTTTGAAAAAAATAAAACAAAGGCAAAACATTCCCCAGGAGTTTATTATTTTAAAACAGGAAAAATTCTTAAAAAATATTCTAAAATTTTAATTGAAAGTAATCAAGAAATAAATGGAGAGTATTATGCCAGTTTATTGTATAATTTTATGGTAGATGATGGTTTAAAAGTATGGGTTCCATTAAATGTAAAAAAATTTTGTCAATGGGGAACACCAGAAGATTTAGAAGAATATCTTTTTTGGATTAAAATAGTGAAAGGAATGATAGAATAATGAATATATTAATTCCTATGGCAGGGGCAGGAAAAAGATTTTCAGATAAAGGATATAAATTAAGTAAACCTGCTATTCCTACAATAGATAGACGAACAGGTAAAGAATATCCAATGGTAGTTTGTGCAACTATGGATTTACCAAATATAAAAAATGATGGAAGTAATTTAATTTATGTAGATAGAGAGTTTCATAAAAAAGATGGTATAGAAGATAAAATAAAACAATTTTATCCTAAAGCTAATTTTATAACTGTAAAAGAATTGACAGAAGGACAAGCATGTACATGTTTACTTGCAAAAGAAAAAATAAATAATACAGAAGAATTATTAATAGCCGGATGTGACAATGGAATGATAATAAATAAAGATAAGTTTGAAAAATTAAAAAAAAAATGTGATGTAATTGTATTTACATATAGAAATAATGAATCTGTATTGAAAAATCCTAATGCATATGGTTGGGTTAAAATAAATGAAAAAGGTATTATAACAGGAATATCAATAAAAAAAGCAATTTCAAATAATCCTATCAATGATCATGCAATAGTTGCAACTTTTTGGTTTAAGGAAGGAAGAATATTTATTGAAGCGGCTGAAAAGATGATAGCAGAAAATGATAGAGTTAATAATGAATTTTATGTGGATAGTGTGATTTCACATGTAATGAAATTGGGTTATGATACAAGAGTATTTGAAATAGAAAGATATATAGGATGGGGAACACCGGAAGACTATGAGAATTATCAAAATACAATTTTGTACTGGAAAGAATTTTTAAAAAATAGTATTACAGGAGATTAAAAATAAATGAAGAAAAAATCTGTGTTATGGTTATTATTTTTTATGATTGGAATTTTACTTCCTTGTTTTACCTATATTTATGGTAATGTATATAAAGAAGTAAAAACAAATTTTTATGAATTAGAGTTAACAAATGAAATAATAAAGGGAACTAAAATAAAAGAAAAAATATATCTTCCTGGTTATGTAACAAAATTTGGTTTAATGTTCTCTACTTATTTAAGAGAAAACAAAGGAAAGATAAAGATTTCTCTGAAACAGAATAATAAAAAAATAGAAAAAATAATAGATATTTCTGAAATAAAGCATGATCAAATAAATAACATAGAAATGGATTTTTCAAAATTAAAAAAAGGAGAAGCTATAATAGAAATAGAAGGAATAGAAGGAGAATTAAATACTTCTGTGTCTTTATATAAAAGTTCTGATATATCTTTAGGAATTATTTCTGAAAATAATTTAGAACAAAATAAGAGTCTCGTATATCAATTGAATTATTATTCCATAGATAAAATTGTAATAGTTCAAATAATATTTACTTTTTTGCTTACTGTATCTTTTATTTTATTAATAAAGTTATTAGAAAAAGAACAAAAAAATACCTCTAAAATATATTTTTTAACAAGTATAATAATATATTTTTTAATAAATATAAAAGTTCCAATTGTTACTTTTAAAGCAGAACCATATGGAGAAGTAATAACTAATTTTTTGTTTTATGGATTATCTAAAAATTTTTTAGATAATATATTTATTCCTGATGCAGGTTATTTTCCATTATTTCAAAGAATAATAGCATTAATTATAATAAAATTATTTAAATCGAATTTGAAATTAACAATATTTATAATGCAAAATATAGGGGTTTATTCTATTTGTTTAATGAGTTCAATTTTTGTATTAAGAAATTATAGAAAGTATGGTGATCTACTTTTTAGATTTTGTATAGCAGTAATTTTAGGTGGAGGAGTAACCTTAACTTCATCAATTGAATTATATTATTTTTTTAATATTACATATTATGGAATAGTTGCATTATTTTTTATTTCATTATTGAATTTTGAAAAATTAAAAAAAAATAGTTATATATTACTTATGATATTTGTATTTTTTATTAATATTTCAAAATTGTATTTTGTAGTATTGTTTCCATTAGTGTTAATAGTTTTAATAGTATTTTGGAAAAAAATATTATTAAAAGAAAGAATATACTTGTTAATAATATTAATTTCAAATTTTGTTCAAATAATATTTACGAAATTTCATAGCAATGGAAAAGGTCTTTTTACAACAAATATTGATTATTTGAGTATTAATTTAGAAAAAATAATATTTAAATCAGTTCAATATTTAATTTTTATGTTTATACCTGAAATTACTTTAGATTATAATGTAGGCTTTATAAATATATTGTTTTTTCTATTATGGATAATTTTAATATTTATAATATTATTTTTGTTTAAAAAGTTGAGAAATAAAGAAAGTTTAATATCAATAATTTTAATATTTGTAATATTGGGGACAATATTATTGAATATTCTTTCAATAAATAATTTTTTTGGTTGGAATTCGGATTTTCAATGGATGAAAACAACAGATATTACAAATATGAGACATTCAGTATTTATAATAATTTCTTATATAAGTTTATCAATTTTATTATTGTACAATAGTAAATTATATTATTTAAAAAAAATAAAGATAAGCAAAATATATAGACATATATATATATATATATATAAGATATTCTATATGGTGTTATCTTTTATTTTAATAATAAGATTCAATTCTTTTGATAATAATCAAGTAAGGAATCAGTATCCTAATTCAGTAAAGAATAAAGAAGCTGTTTCAGATTGGAATAAATACTATAAATTTTTTAATGAGGAGAAATATTTAATTCCTTATGAACCTTTTCTTATGATTTCAAAAAATATTTTAGTTTATTCTGTTAAAAAAGATTCAATAAAAAACTATCCAAAAATATTTTCATTAAATCCAAATACAGATTTTTTTTGGATAGAAAAAAATAATGAACAAACTGAACAGTTACACGAAATGACTTTTGAGAAAAAACTAAATATAGAATATTTATATACTGAAAGGTTAAGAGCAAATAACAATGAAAAACTAAAAGTAATAGGATATAATGAAAAAGATGAAATAGTGTTGGAATTAGAACAACTAAATAAAAAAGAAAAACAATTTATAGGATTTAAAAATAGCGGAAATATAAAAGTAAAAAAAATAAAATTTTTCACTTTAGAAAATAAAAAAGCTTATATAAAATCAGGTTTTTATATAGGAATAGATAAAAATACTAAGGAGAATGAAGAGTGAGAAAAAAAATATGGCTTTTATTTTTTGTAGTAGGGATTTTAATTCCTTGTTTTACATATATTTATGAAGGTTTAGAAAAAAGAATAATAACGAAGTTATATGAATTAGATACTACCTCAGAAGTAACTAAAGATATTAAAATAAAACAAGAAATTTATATTCCTGGTAAAATAAAAAAAATAGGAATAATGTTTAAGAAAATTTCAGAAAATAATAAAGGGAAAATAAAAATTTCTTTAACACAAGGAAAAATAAAGAAGGAAAAAATAATAGATATTTCTAAAATAAAAAGTGATGTAATAAATGAAATTAAGGTAAATATTTTTTCAATAAAAAAAGGATATGCAACACTAATAATTGAAGGAATAGAAGGTGAAAAAGGAAGTTCGGTTTCAATATATAAATCTTCAGATATATCATTAGGAGTAATAGAATTTAATAACCAAAAAGAAAATAAAGGATTGATATTTGAAATGGAATATCTATCTATAAATAGAACGTCATTAATTCAAATAATATTTATGTTTTTGGTTGTAATATGCTATTTATATATTTATAAACTATCTAAAAAAATAAATGGAAATGATAAAAAAATTTATTTATTAACATCTATCATGATATTTTTTATTATTAATATAAAAGCACCTATAATATCTTTTAATCCAGAACCTTATGTTGAAACATTAACTAACTTTTTATTTTTTGGGATAAAAAAAAGTTTTTGGGAAAATTTATTTATTCCAGATATCGGATATTTACCTTTATTTCAAAGAATAATAGGCTTAATTATAATAAAAGTATTTCGTTTTAATTTAAAACTTACAGTATATTTGATGCAAAACATTGGAATTTTAATAGTATCTTTTATGGGTTCTTTGTTTGTTTTAAATAATTTTAAAAAATATGGAGAAGTGCTTTTTAGGTTATGCATAGCTTTAATTTTAAGTGGATCAATAACATTGACTTCATCAGTAGAAATATATTATTTTTTTAATTTTTTTTATTATGGAATTGTAGTTTTAATATATACATCATTATTAAATTTTAAAAATTTAAAAAGAAAAAATTATATTTTTCTGATAATTTTTGGCTTTTTAATAAATTTATCAAAATCTTATTTCATAGTTTTAGTTCCTATATTATTTTTAATTTTATTAATATGCCATAAGAAGTTGATAAAAAGAGAAAAAATATATATGTACATTCTTATTATCTCAAACATTATACAGTTATTATTTATAAAATTTCACACTAATGGAAAAGGTTTTTTGGGATCTGAGATAAAATATCCAAATATAAATAATTTATTGTATAATATTAGTCAGCAATTTATATTTATGTTTTTTCCCAATATAACTCAAGCATACAATATTGGATATATAAATATATTGTTTTTATTTGTATGGTTTTTCTTGTTTGGTCTTTGTATATTTTTTTGTATAAAATTAAAAAATAAAGAAAGTTTGATATCATTATCTTTAATTTTTATGATAATAGAAGTAATTTTTTTAAATATTAGTACTACAGGTAATTTTTTTAGATGGAATGTAGAATATAAATGGATGGAAACTACAAATATCATAAATATGAGACATTCTTTATTTATAATAATTTCATATATTAATTTAATAATTTTATTATTGTATAATAGTAAATTTTATTATTTACAAAAGATAAAGAATCAAAAAGATAGAAAGTATAAAAAAGAAATATATAAAAAATTTTATATATTATTATCTTTTATTTTAATAATAAGATTCAATTCTTTTGATAATAATCAAGCAAGAAATCAATATCCTAATTCAGTAAAAAATGAAGAAGCTGTTTCAGATTGGAGTAAATATTATAAATTTTTAGATGAAGAAAACTATTTAATTCCATATGAACCATTTTTTATGTTATCTGGAGGAAATATAAACATTTATAGAGGAACAAGTTTTGAAATAAAACAAGTAAATTTATTAGTAAATGATGAATTTGGACGAAAAATAAATTGGATAGAGAAAAGTAGTGAACAAACAGAATTGTTACATGAAGTTATTTTTGAAAAAGAATTGTATATAAAATATTTATATGCAGAGAGATTGAGAGCAAATAATAATGAAAGATTAAAAATAATAGGATATAATAAAAAGGATGAAATTGTTTTTGAGTTGGAGCAATTAAATAAAAAAGAAAGACTTTTTATAGGTTTTAAAAACCCAAAGTTTTTAAAAGTAAAAAAAATAAAATTTTTCACTTTAAATAATAAGCAAGCTTATGTAAAATCTGGAATTTATATAGGAATAATCGAAAAATTGTAAAAAGGAGAAAAAATGTTAGAAATAGATGAATTAGTGAAAATGTCAAAATATGCTGGAATGAGAGAAGATTTAGTACAAGCGGGAGGAGGAAATACATCTGTAAAAATAAATGATAAAATAATGTATATAAAATCTTCAGGATACCATCTCTCAGAAGTAGAAAGAAAAACGGGATATTCAAAAGTAAATTATAAAAAAATTGTTGAATTTTTTAAAAATTATAATGAAGATGAAATCACACAAGAAAAAGAAAAAAAAATATTAGAAGAAATATTGATAGAAGGAAATCGTCCATCTATAGAAACATTTTTACATTCTATAACTGATAAATATACATTACATACTCATCCTGTTTTAGTTAATATTTTTACATCCAGAAAAAATGGAATGAAAATATTAAAAGAAATCTTTCCTAATAGTATAGTAATAACTTATAAAACTCCTGGAATATTTTTAGCAAAAGAACTTTTTAATGAAATCATAAAATATAAAGATAAAAAAAGAGAAATAATTTTTTTAAAAAATCATGGTTTAATAATAAGTGGAGAAAATGTAGAAAAAGTAATTGAAAAAAATGAAAAAGTATTAAATATTTTAGAAAAAAAATTAGAAGTAGATATGAAAGCATATAAAACTTCAACACACATATATCTAAAATTGAATGAAATTTTAGATAATAATATAGTATATTTATGTGAAAATCAGAGAATAAAAAGTTATTTAAAAAAAAATAAATTTCAAGAATTAAAATATTGGTTTTCTCCGGACAGTTTGATTTATTGTGGAAAAAGGTTATTGAAATTAAATAACGAAGAAGATTTGCTGAAAAGAGCCAAAACTCATATTAATAAATATGGGAAATTTAATATAATATATTATGAAGAAAATTTTTATATAGTTGCTTCTAATGTAAAAAAAGCAAAAGAGATTGAAAGCGTTTTAGCATTTAATTTACAAATTTTAGATGAAAATAAAAATGAAAAGATAGAACTTTTATCTGAAAGAGAACAAAATTTTCTTTTAAATTGGGATTCTGAAAAGTATAGAAAAAATATGTAAAAGAGGAGAATAATGAAAAAAATAAAAAAATTTGAAACTTTCATTTGTATTGTAATAATTTTAAAAATAATAGCAATGGGAGTATTTTCATCAGATTATCAAAATATTATGTTCATGAGATTTATATACGGATTCATAGATAAACTAAAAAATGGAATTTTAACAAATCCTTATAGTATATTTCAAAATGAATTAAATTTGTTTCCTTATCCACCAATTATGTTTATTATTGAACTGATAGGAGGATTATTATCAAAAAATATAAAAAATATAATTATTAGAAATATACTATTTAAAATTCCTTCTCTTATTTTTGATATATTGGGATTATATTTTTTAATGAAAATGTTTCCTAATAGAAGAAAATACATAGGAATTTTATATTTTGCTTCTCCAATCATATTTTATTCTATATATATGCATGGTCAATTAGATATAATACCCACAGTATTTTTAATAGGTTCAATTTATTTTCTTATAACGAAAAGAAATGAATTAATGTTTTCCGTTATGTTAGCACTGTCATTGATGACAAAGTTTCATATATTGGCAGTAGTTCCTTTATTCGCTTTGTACATACAAAAAAAGAGAGGATGGCTTAAAGCAATAAAGTTATTAGGATTAACTTTTGTTATTTCTTTTATGATTATATTCCCATTCTTTGATAAAAATGGAAATTTTTTGAGAATGGTTATAATGAATAAAGAACAAAATGGTATAACTAATATTTTTATACAATATAAAAATACAAAAGTTTATCTTTCAATTTTAGCTATAATGTGTATATATCTTAAAGCGTTTAGTATAAAGAAAATAAACAAAAATTTATTATATAGTCTTTGTGGAATTCTATTTTCAATTTTTTTAATTCTTGTATTACCTATGCCAGGATGGTATGTTTGGATTGTTCCATTTACAGCAATGTTTTTTATAAATATAAAAACTGATAAATATATTAATATAAATATTTATGTGTTGTTAAATATTCTTTATTTAATATATTTTATTTTAATACACAAAACAGAGTTTACGAGTTTGTATTTTTTAAATTATAATTTTGAATTTTTTAAAATAAAAAATCCCACAGTTATAAACACAATATTTACAATATTGACAGCTTCATTGTCATATATAAGTTACATGATGTATCAACTAGGAATTACAAATAATTTACTTTATAAAAGAAAAAATAATTCTTTTTCCATTGGAATATCAGGCGATAGTGGTAGTGGTAAAAGTACTTTAATAGAAAAAATAAAAAATATATTTGGAGAAAAAAATATACTTTTTCTTGAAGGAGATGGAGATCATAAGTGGGAAAGGGGAAATGAAATGTGGAATCATGTAACAGCCTTAAATCCTAAAGCAAATTATATATATAAACAGGCAGAAGATTTAGAAAAGTTGAGAAAAAGTCAATATGTATTTAGAGTAGAATATGACCATGATACAGGAAAATTTACTGAAGAATATAAAGTAAAGTCAAAACCGTATATAGTTCTTTGTGGTTTACATTCACTTTATTTACCTCAAATGAGAAAAAATTTAGATTTAAAAATATATATGGATATAGATGAAAATTTAAGACGATATTGGAAGATACAAAGAGATGTTAATAAAAGAGGATATAAGAAAGAAAAAGTTTTAGAAGCTATAGAAAAAAGAATGAAAGATGCAGTAAAATATATTTATCCTCAAAAAAAATATGCAGATTTGATAATAAAATATTATGATAACACATTAAAAGACTATATAAGTAAAGAACATAATGTAAATTTGAATTTAGAAGTAACTTTAAGTGCAGATATTAATCTTGAGGAATTTAGAATAGAACTCGAAAGAAAAGGAATTAATATAAAATATGATTATGATGCAGATCTTATAACTCAAGTAGTTACTTTTTATGGTCAAGAGTTAAATCAAAAAAATATAAAGTTTGAAAATATTATTGAAAAATTAATTCCTAATTTAGATGAAATTTTGGAACAAGATTTAACATACTCAAATAATATTGATGGAATAATAGAAACATTAATATTGATTATGATAAGTTATAAAATGAGAGAAGAGGTGAAGGAATGATAAAGGGGATTATATTGGATTTGGATGATACACTATATAATTATAAAAAATTAAACGATCTTGCAATAGAAGAAATTTGTAAATTTACATGTAAAAATCTTAAAATATCTGAAGAAAAATTTATCAAAGCGTTTGAAGCAGCTAAAAAGAATGTAAAAAAACAGTTAACAGAAAAAGTTGCATCATCACATAATAGAATGCTTTACTGTCAGAAAACACTTGAAAATTTAGGAGAAAATCCATTGTCTTTATCTTTAAAGATGTATAACATTTATTGGAACTATATTTTAAAAAATATGAAATTAAATAAAAATGTTTTAGAGTTATTGAAATTTTGTAAAAAAGAAAAAATAAAAGTAGGTATATGTACAGATTTGACAGTAAATATACAACATAAAAAAATTAAGAAATTAAAAATAGATAAATATATTAATGCACTTGTTACAAGTGAGGAAGCAGGAGAGGAGAAACCCTCTTTTAAAATGTATGATTTAATTTTAAAAAAATTAAAAATAAGTCCACAAGAAGCTTTATTTATAGGAGATAATTTGAAAAAAGATGTTGAGGGACCTTCAAAATACGGTATGAAAACACTATTGTTTTCTTCAGAAATAAATGAAAAATATGAATCTATAAAGAATTTTAATGAAGTATTGGAGAAATTAAAGGATGAAAAAAATAAAAAAAGTTGATAAATTTGAAATTTTAAAATTTCTTATTGGAGGAGGAAGTGCAGTTCTTATAGATTTTATAGTTTACAAATTATTGATGAATCTAGGGATAGAAAGAACTTTTTCTAAAACAGTTTCATTCATATGTGGTTCCATAATAGGATTTATAATTAATAAGTATTGGACTTTTAAAAGTTCTGAATTTTCAGTTTTGGAAATTATGAAATATATAATTTTATATACTATAACGGCATTTGCAAATTCACAAGTGAATAAGTATGTTATAATGAATTTTAAATACGAGTTATTTGCATTTTTATGTGCAACAGGAATAAGTACAATTTTAAATTTTTTAGGACAAAAATTTTTAATTTTTAAACATAATAAAAAAGGAGAAAAAATAATATGAATTTATCAATAATAGTACCTTGTTATAATGAAGAAAAAAATATTAGACTAATACTTGAAAAATTTAAAAAAGTTATTACTAATGAAAAAATAGAAGTTATTTTAGTAAACAATGGTTCTACGGATAATTCAGAAAGGATTTTAGAAAATTTACTTCCAAAATACTTTTTTGCTAAAACTGTATTTGTACCAGTAAATCAAGGATATGGTTATGGGATTTTACAAGGGTTGAAAGAAGCTAAAGGAAAATTTATTGGGTGGACACATGCAGATATGCAGACGGATCCAAAAGATGTCATAAAAGCATATAAGATTTTAGAAGAAAATAATTGGGATAAAAATTTATACATTAAGGGAAATAGAAAAAAAAGACCATTTTTAGATCAAATTTTTACCTTTGGGATGTCTTTATTTGAAACAATATTTATGAGGAAAGTTTTATATGATATAAATGCACAACCTAATATATTTTCTAAAGAATTTTTTCTAATATGGGAAAACCCTCCAAAGGATTTTTCTTTTGATTTATATGCATTGTATATGGCCAAAAAGAAAAATTTAAAGGTAATAAGATTTGACGTTTTATTTCCTGAAAGAATTCATGGAAAATCTACTTGGAATACTGGATTGGGAGCAAAATGGAAATTTATAAAAAGAACTTTAACATTTAGTATAGAATTAAAAAGAAGAGGTATAAAATAATGGAATTTATAGCACATAGAATAAACAACATAAAAGAATTAGAAAGTATTTCTTTGGAGTATGGTGTAGAATTGGATTTAAGAGATAATATAAATGGAAAAATTTATATAAATCATGATCCTTTTGTGTTAGGTGAGGATTTTGAAGAATATTTAAAAAAATACAATCATGGAACAATAATTTTAAATATAAAAAGTGAAAGGATAGAATTAGAAATATTGAAATTACTAAAAAAATATAATATAAAAAAATATTTTTTTCTTGATTCTTCATTTCCTATGATAAAATTTTTATCTGATATAGGTGAAAAAAATATTGCTTTAAGATATTCTGAATATGAAGGAATAGATACATTAGAGAAAATGAAAGGAAAAGTAAAGTGGGTTTGGGTTGATTGCTTTACTGAAATGCCAATGGATAATAGGATATATAATAAAATGAAAAAAATGGGATATAAATTATGTTTAGTTTCACCTGAGCTTCAAAATAATTTAGGGAAGATAGAAGAATATGCAAAATATATAAAAAAAGAAAAAATAATATTTGACGCTATTTGTACGAAAGAGTACAATATAAAAAAATGGAAGAAAAATCTTTAAAAAATTTTAAATATTATAATCTGAATATTATAGAATGTAGAGGAAAAAATGAACATACTAATTATCGGTAAAAAAAGTAAATTAGGAAAAGAATTTGAAAAATTATTTAAAAAATTAGGATTTTTTTATTTTTCAACAGACATTGAAGTTTTAGATATTTCAGATAAAAAATCAATGAAAGATTTTTTTAGTGCTAAAAATAACTTCACTCATATAATAAATTGTGCTGCATATAATAATGTGGATAGAGCAGAAATAGAAAATGAAGAATGTTTTAAAGTAAATAAAAATGCTCCAATAATTATTGCAGAATATGCTAAAAAAATGGGAGCTGTATTTGTGGCATATTCCACTGATTTTGTTTTTGATGGAGAAAAAAAAGATCCTTATATAGAGGAAGATAATGTCAATCCGTTATCAATATATGGAAAATCAAAATCTGAAATGGAAACAGAAGTTTTAAAAAAATATAAAAAATCATTTGTTATAAGAACTTCATGGTTGTTTGGAGAAGGGGGAGAAAATTTTAATACACAAGTTATGAACTGGAGTAAAGATAATAATATACTTAAAATAGTTGATGACCAGATATCTGCACCGACTTATGCAAAAGATTTGGCATATTTTTCATGGAAACTTATACAAACAGAAAAATATGGTTTGTATCATATTACAAATAACGGTGAGGCAAGTAAATATGAACAGGCTGAATATTTATTGAACAAGCTGAAATGGAATGGAAAATTGAAGAGAGCAAAAACTGAAGAATTTAATCTTTCTGCAAAAAGACCTGAATATTCAAAATTATCTTCAATAAAAATAGAAAAACTTTTAAATGAAAAAATACCTGAATGGAAAGATGCAATAGACAGATTTTTAATTGAAATTGAAAATAAATAGTATTATATCTTCAATAGAGCTTATAAAGAGCTGTTGAAGATATTTTATATTTCTTTATTTTGGTAATTTATAAACTGTCTGAAATTATTATTAACGTTATTAAAAAATTTTAAAAGTTTAAATGTTCTAATTTTATAAATTTTCAATATTTTTTATCAAATAAATTAAAGTTTCAAAAAAATATTTTTTATTGGAAAATAATAAGAAGTGTAGTATAATTCCAATAATATTGAAAAAAGGGTCGATTTTTCAAAAAGTTAAATAAATTTAGATAAAATTTGAAATAAAGGAGGAAAAGTGAATAAAATTAAATTATTAATATTAATGTCGTTATTAATCGGAAATAGAAGTTTTTCAGCAGAATCAGTGAAAGAAAAATCGGACAAGATAAGTATACCTAAAGCGGGGAAAACTTCGACTATAAGTACAGACATAGAGGAAACGGAAAATTCCGAAATAGAAGAAAAAGAAAAAATTAAAACAAAGATACTGTTCAAAAAGAAAATAAAAGATTCCGAGATTCAATGGAAGCTTGTGTGGAATGATGAGTTTGATGGAGACGATCTTGACAAAACAAAGTGGGATTATTGGGAAAACGATAATCCTTGGAAAAATGGAAATTATGTCGACGAAAATGGAGTCTTGATTGATCAGTATGGTTTTAATGTGAAACATTATTATTTAAAAGATAATGTAAAAGTTAAGAATGGAAAATTAATAATAGAACTAAAAAAAGAAGATAATAAAACAGTAAAAATAGATAAAAAAGAAAGAAAAATTTTATATAGTTCAGGAGCTATACATACAAAAGATATTTATAATGTAAAAACAGGAAAAATAGAAATGAGAGCGGCAATGCCTAAAGGAATCGGAGTATGGCCTGCGTTCTGGATGTGGCCTGAAGGATATTCTCAATCTTTTCCCAAACCGGCACAGGGAGAAATAGATATATTTGAAATATATGGAGAAGATTTGAGAAAAGTAACAGGAACTTTACATGCATTAAAATCTGATAATACTTATGAATCATTTATAGGAAAGGATTTAAAAATTTCCAGAAAGAAACCTGATTTAACAGAGTTTAATGTTTATGCACTTGAGTGGGATGAAAAGGAAATAAAATGGCTTTTTAATGGTAAAGTTTTTAAAAAAGTATCTATGAAAAAAGTTTCAAGAAAAACAGAAAATCCATTTAATCAGCCTTATTATTTAATGATTAATGTAGCTCTTCAAAATAAGACAGGAGAAGATGAAGATGTTCATTTTCCTACTGAAATGAAAGTAGATTATGTTAGAGTTTATCAAAAATAAATAGTAATTTTATGAATAAGCCAAATATAATTGAAAAATTATATTTAAAATGGTAACATAATTTATATTCAAGAGAAAGTTAAAGGAGAATTTATATGAAAACATATTTAGTAACGGGAGCAGCCGGTTTTATAGGTGCAAATTATTTAAAGTATATTTTAAAAAAACATGAAGACATCAAGGTTATAGTTGTAGATGCATTGACTTATGCAGGAAATTTAGGAACAATAAGAGAAGAATTGAAAAACAAAAGAGTGACATTTGAAAAAGTCGATATAAGAGATAGGAAAGAAATAAAAAGAATATTCTCAGGAAACAGCATAGATTATGTTGTAAATTTTGCTGCAGAATCTCATGTGGACAGATCTATTGAAAATCCTCAGGTATTTCTTGAAACAAATATTTTAGGAACACAAAATTTACTTGAAAATGCAAAAGAAGCATGGTCTATGGGAAAAGATAAAAACGGTTATCCTGTTTACAGGGAAGGAGTGAAATATCTTCAAGTTTCTACTGATGAAGTATATGGAAGCCTTTCAAAAGACTATGAAATTGCAGTTGATTTAAAAATAGAAGATGAGGAAGTAAAAAAAGTTGTAAAAAATAGAAAAAATCTAAAAACTTATGGAGACAAATTTTTTACAGAGAAAACTTCTTTGGATCCGAGAAGTCCTTATTCATCTTCCAAAGCGGGAGCTGACCATATCGTTATGGCATATGGAGAGACATATAAAATGCCGATAAATATAACAAGGTGTTCAAATAATTACGGTCCTTATCATTTTCCTGAAAAATTGATTCCTTTAATGATAAAAAATGTACTGGAAGGAAAAAAACTTCCTGTATATGGAAAAGGAGATAATGTAAGAGACTGGCTTTATGTGGAGGATCATTGTAAGGGAATAGACATTGTTCTTAGAAAAGGAAGAATAGGAGAAGTTTATAATATAGGGGGATTTAATGAAGAACAGAATATAAATATTGTAAAACTTATAATAGACATATTAAAAGATGAACTTTCAGGAAATAACAAATATAAAGAAGTATTGAAGACAGATATAAATAATATAAATTATGATCTTATTTCTTATGTGCAGGATAGGTTGGGACATGATATGAGATATGCCATAGATCCTTCAAAAATATCAAGAGAATTGGGTTGGTATCCTGAAACCGATTTTGAAACAGGAATAAGAAAAACAGTAAAATGGTATCTTGAAAATCAGGAATGGGTAAATGAAGTTGTTTCAGGAGACTATCAAAAATATTATAATGAAATGTATAAAAACAGATAAAAAGAATTTTAAAATGACATATTTTAATAAAATTTTTTCTTATTTAAAATAACAGTATATACATAAAAGATTTTTTAGAAAAAGAAAGACTATTAAAGAAAGGTAAATAAAAATGAATAATTTTACAGTTAGAAATACTCCTATAAAGGATTTGGTAATAATAGAGACAAAAGTATTTGGAGATTCAAGAGGATTTTTTATGGAAACGTACAATCAGAAGTCTTTTGAAGAATTGGGTCTTACAATGAAATTTGTTCAGGATAACCACTCAAAATCCAAAAAAGGAGTTTTAAGAGGACTTCATTTTCAAACTAGGAATACTCAGGGGAAGCTTGTAAGAGTTATAAAAGGGCGTGTTTTTGATGTTGCAGTAGATTTAAGAAAAAAAAGTGAGACCTACGGGCAATGGTATGGAGTAGAACTTTCTGAAGAAAATAAACTGATGTTTTATGTACCTGAAGGATTTGCTCATGGATTTCTGACTCTTGAAGACGATACGGAATTTGTGTATAGATGTACTGATTTATATTCTCCTGAATATGACAGCGGAATTTTATGGAATGATGAAACTCTCAGAATAAACTGGAAATTTGAAGAATTTGGAATAAATCCTGAAACTCTTACAATTTCTGAAAAAGATCAAAAACAACAGAAATTCAATCCTGAAAAAAATTATTTTGAATAGTAATTTATATCTTGCTTTTTAAGTTTTTCATATTATAATTATAATGTAAAGGAAAATTTTCATTTCTACTGATAGCAGCACAATTTTTCAAATATATTAATTTTTAAATTATTTAATTAATAAAATTTAAAGGAGCTGGTATTTATGACTTTTTCAGAAGCATTTACAGTTATAAGAGAAGATGGTGGTAAAGCAATGAGATTACCTAAATGGAACAATGATGTCAGAGTAAAGGTTCAAAATCTCGACGGAACTTTATGTAATACACATCCTTATTTATATGTGGAAAGTAGATTTGGAAGGGTACCTTGGATTCCTAACTATGTTGAACTGTTTGCTAAAGAATGGGAAATAGTTTAATTAAAATAAAAATAGAAGGTCTGTTTATAAAAGGTTTCTTTTATTTAAACAGACCTTATTTATATGATTTTTAAGTAATAAAATCCAATAATATAATTTCAACTAAAAAACTTTCAGTTTTATAAGATTTTTTGGATTTTGAAATTAGATAAAAAACTGAAAAATATTAAAGTCATATAATTTCGAATTATACAGTTAACTATCTTAAAATGAGATATTTAAAAGAATATGGATTTATAAATAAAGTATATTTCTATTTTAATTGGAATTACTAAAGATTTATAAAATACCGCTTATATTCTTTTTATATATAGCAAAATTCTTTTATTTTCAGATAAAATATAGAGTAAATTATAGTCAAATATAACACTAACATATTTTTATAAAATTTAAAAGTTTATTATAAGTTAAAGTATCATTACATAGAAATACAGTTTTTTGATATTATACTTTGTAATATTTCAAAATATTTTAAAAGAAAGTAGCCGTTACTAAAATAACAATACTCACAGCAATAACTATTGCAACAAGTTTAGCTGTAAATTTCCACCATGTAGTAATATCAATGCGCCCTATTGCTAATGCTCCCATAACAACGCCTGATGTAGGTGTAATAAGATTTAAAACTCCTGATGCGGCTTGGAATGCTGTAATGACAAGATGTGAACGAACATTTACAAATTCTCCGAGAGGACCTAAAAGTCCCATTGTTGCTCCTGCAAGACTTGAAGTTCCCGGAATTAAAAATGACATAGGCAGATAAAATAAATATGTTAATACAATAAAAGCTTGAGAAGATAATCCTCTGAGTCCGGTCTCTCCCCAATTCAAAACAGTAGCGGTAATTAAACCGTCATTCATAATCACCTGTATTCCTCTTGAAACTCCTGCAACCATAGCAACACTCACAAATTCACCGCATCCCTTTATAAATGAATCGATAAACACTTTTTCAGGCATACCGTAGACAAAAGCCGTCAAAATGGACATTATAATAAATAGCATGGTAATTTCAGGAAAATACCATGTTCCTAAAGGAGCAGAATGTCTAAAAAAGCCTCCTATTATAGGAAGATTAAGTAAAAAGTTATTTAATTGGTTAAAAATAGTGATTCCGAAATCAGACCAAGGAATTAAACTAAGTATCATTATAAAAAATGTAGCTGAAAATACAAATAGTACATATTTTTGTTTTTTAGTCGGTGTATTTTTAGTATTGTCGAGTTTAAAATGTTCAGCATCACTTTTATAGTGGGAAAAAACATAAGATTTTTCAGGATTTTTTTCAATTCTGCTTGCATATCTGTAAACATAAATGATTGATATGAGAGTCATTATAACGAGGAAAACAAGACGCCAGAAAATACCGTCTCCTATACTGATACCGGCAGTATCCGAGGCAACTCCTGTAGCAAAAGGATTGACAGTGGAAGCAAGACATCCTATCTGGGATCCTATGAGTATAACTGCAACGGCAGTAATAGTATCAAATCCTACTCCTATCATTATGGGAATGAGAAGAGGATAAAATGCTATAGTTTCTTCAGCCATTCCATATGTAGTTCCACCTATGGCAAAAAGAATCATGAGTAACGGAATCAGATTTTTTTCTTTTCCTTTGTTATTTTTGATGACAGAAGCGATACTTACATCCAGAGCTTTTGTTTCGGTTACTACGCCTAAAAATCCTCCAACAACAAGAATAAATAAGGCAACACCCATTGCTCCGGATGTTTTATCATTACCTAGCATACCCGTTACCGGAGCCATGAGAATGTCATAAAATCCTTGAGGATTTGATTCTACCATTTTGTACGTTCCCGCAATAAGTTGTCCTGCTTTATTTTTTTCATATTCACCTGCAGGAATAAGCCATGTTAAAATAGTTACTGATACTATAAGGATATACAATACCGTATAAGATGAAGGTATTTTAAATCCTTTTTTCTTTTCCATATTGAAAAACCTCCTAAATAAAGATTATAAATTAATGTACATAATTATGATTTAAAGAAATGATACTTGATTTAATGGAATAAATTGAATTAATAAACTCTTCAAACTTATTATAATATGATTTTTACTTTTGTCAATTATGAAAAATATTTTTATATTTTGGAAAGAAAATTTATGTTATATATGTTATAATAATAAAAAATAATAAATAGGAGAAAGTATGTACGATATGACAGGTAGTATTGTAACTTACAATACTGAAAGGGAAGATCTGAAAAAAGTTATCGGTTCATTTTTAAATACTGATTTGAATATAAAGCTTTGGATTTCAGACAATTCTCCTTCTGAAAAAATAAAAAATGAGATAAAAGAACTTATTCAAGAAATAGAAGAAGAATATAATATAAAAAATATAAATGATAAAATAGAGTATATATTCAATAACAGTAATAGAGGGTACGGAGCGGGACATAACAGTGTAATTGAAAAATTCGGAAATGAAATGTCAAAATATCATTTAATATTAAATCCGGATATTTATTTTGAAATAGGAACATTGGAAAAACTTTTTAAATATATGGAAGAACACCCGAAAATCGGCCAGATTATGCCTAAAGTGAAGTATCCTAATGGAGAAATACAGTATTTGTGCAAACTTATACCGACTCCTTTAAATTTAATATTCAGAAGATTTTTTCCGTTAAAAAAGATAAAAGAAAAAATGGACTATGATTATGAAATGAAATGGAGCGGTTATGATAAAATAATGGAAGTACCTATTTTGTCAGGATGTTTTATGTTTTTCAGGACTGAAAAATTAGTTAGTTTGAAAGGATTTGACGAAAGGTTTTTTATGTATCTTGAAGATTATGATTTAAGCAGAAGAATGAATGAAATAAGTGAAACTGTATATTATCCTTATGCAGAAATAGTTCATAATCATGCAAAAGAATCATACAAGAGTCCGAAAATGACAAAAATTCATATAAAATCGGCGATAAAATATTTTAATAAATGGGGCTGGGTTTTTGACAAAAAAAGGCGAGAAACAAATAAAAAAATAAAAGAAAATTTTATAAAATCGGAAAAAACAAGATAATATAACTTGAAATTAAATAATAAAGGAATAAAAATGAAAATATTAATAATTCATACGGCATTTATAGGAGATATAGTGTTATCTACTCCTTTGATTCAGAAAACAAAAGACATTTATCCGAATTCAGAAATAGATTACCTTACATTACCGGCAAATAAAAGTATTATAAATAATAATCCTAATTTAAGAAATATATTGACATACGATAAAAAAGGGGAAGATAAAGGAATAAAAGGATTTTTAAAAATATTGAAAATCATAAAAGAAAATAAATATGATATGGCGATAATTCCTCATAGATTTATAAGATCCATAGCACTGGCAAGATTTGCAGGAATAAAAAAGATTATAGGATTTGATGTAGCGACAGGTTCATTTTTACTGACAGAAAAAAAACATTATGATATGAGTAAACATGAAGTGGAAAGACTGCTTACATTGTTGGATTATGAGGGAGAGAAAGTTCCTTTAAAAATATATCCGTCAGAAAAGGATTATTTAAAAATAAGAAATATATTGGACAGTAAAAAATACGATAAATTAATAACAGTAGCTCCCGGAAGTCAACGTCCTGAAAAAATATGGCCATTAGAAAAATATGGTGAATTAATAAAAAAAATTGCTGAAAACAAAAAAAATCTTGTAGTAACAACAGGAGGAAAAACTGAAAAAAAATTACCTTTAAAACTTGAAAATTTTGAAAATATAGTTGACTTGAGGGGAGAGTTAAGTTTACTTGAATTTTCAGCTTTACTCTCCTTATCGGATATTATAGTAAGTAATGACAGTGCTCCGGTACATATAGGAAGCGCATTTGAAAAGCCTTTTATAATAGGGATTTTTGGACCCGGGAAAAAATCATTGGGCTTTTTTCCATGGACAGAAAAAAGCAATGTGATAGAAGATAATACATTTTTTGAAAATAATATATTAACTGAATATAAAGGAACTTACTCATATTCCAAAGATTATTTTAAAGGAATACCCGAAATAACTGTAGAAAGGGTTTATGAGGAAATAATGGAAAGATTGGAATAATAAATTTATTGGATTGCAGGATTTGAAAATATGAATAGAAAAAATACGGAATTTTCCGATTCGCTACTGTTTAAAATCAATCATAAATTGAACAGTAAGCCTTGGAAATATATTTATAAGGAGCTTATACCTAAAGTTTTATATGAGAAAATACAGAAAGAAGTGGATTTTTTCCAGCAGGAACAAGTTGCAGGCGCATGGACAAATATAATAAAGGAATATTTTGAAAACAACCTTGAATCTAACTTGATTATACAGAAAAAGAATTTGAAAAATGAAAAAATAATATGGCAATTATGGGGACAGGGTTGGGAATATGAAAAACTTCCTGATATAGTAAAATTATGTTATAAATCTGTTGAAAGGTATAAGGGAAATTATACAGTTATCCGACTGGATGATGAAAATTTAAGAGAATATATAGATTTTCCTGAAGTTATATGGAAAAAGCTGAAAGAAAATAAAATGAATTATACCCATTTTTCAGATATTTTAAGGCTCGGACTGTTGACTCTTTATGGAGGAATCTGGCTGGATGCGACTATATTACTGACAGATTTCATTTCCGTCGAATATGAAAAAAACGGATATTTTATGTTTCAGCGTTCAGATAATGTGGAAAATAAAAAAGACTGGGAAAAATTTAACAACAGTTATTTTTCATGGAATAAAAAGGAAAAAGTCAAAGTTTTGAGCAGTGTTATTTTTTCAGAGAAAAATAATACTGTAATACGGACATTATTTGATTTAATGATTGTTTTTTGGAAAGAAGAAGAAAGGATACCTCACTATTTCTTTTTTCAAATATTGTATAATGAATTGACAGAAAGATATTTGAAGAAATATAAATGTAAAATAGTATCCGATACTTTGCCTCATGAACTTTTCAGAAACTGGTTTGAAACATTTTCTGATGAAAAGCTTGTAAAAATTACTGATAAAATAAATATCCATAAACTGACATATAAATCCGTTTCGGAAAAAAATTGTAAAACGGGAACTTTTTATGATTATTTCAGAAAAAAATTTGAATTATAAAAAAGTTCAAAAAAAGGAGATAAATAATGGAAAAGGGGACCTCGATAAGTATAGTGACAGCATTTTTCAATATAGGAAGAGGAGAAATAGGTGATAATTATCCTGATTATCTAAAAAGGACAACTGAAACCTACTTTGAATATTTTTTCAATTTGGCAAAACTTGACAATGAAATGATAATTTTTACTTCTAAAGAATATAAAGAAAAAGTTTTAGAAATAAGAAAAGGAAAACCGACAAAAGTAGTTGTTCTTGATTTTTATAAAAAATTTAGAAAACAGATAAAACTTGTAAAAAGTATTCAGGAAAGTCAAAAATTTAAAAGCGGAATAAATAAAGATATGATTAAAAACATAGAATACTGGTCTCCGGAATATACTGTTGTGACTAATTTAAAAATATTTTTTGTAAATTATGCTATACGGAAAAATTTAGTAAACAGTAAAATTGTATCTTGGATAGATTTTGGTTATGTAAGAAATGAAGAAACTCTCGGAAATATAAAAAAGTGGGAATATCCGTTTGAAACTGATAAAGTTCATTTTTTTACATTAAGGAAAAAATTTTCATTGGAAAAAATAGAAGATGTATATGATGTTATATTTAATAATAAAGTATTTATAATTGGAGGTGCCGCTGTAAGCGGAAAGGAAAATTGGAAAAATTTCTACAAACTTTTAAGAAAAGAACAGAATGAACTTTTAAAGTCTGATATAATTGATGACGATCAGGGAATATATATGATGTGTCTTTTTAAATACAAAAAGTTTATAAAACTTCATTATTTAGGGAAAGACAGATGGTTTTTCCTTTTCAGAAAATATGATGTAACATCGAAAATAGGAATAATTGAAAGATTGAGAGATATAATAAAATAAAAGATTCTCGGAAAATAAGTAAAACTACTCATTTATCCGAGATTTTTAAAAAGTAATATTTATATTTTATTTAATTTATTTTTTATCTGAAAAATCTTTAGATATAAAGTTAATAACAACCAGAATAATTACAAAAACAAAAATCATAGGCTTTTTATTGAGATTAAATTCTGTTATTCCCTGAATTAAATAAGCAAAATAAGAAGCTTTTAATCCTATTTCAAGTGCAGTGTAATGACTTAGGGAAATGTCCTGTATTTTATAATAATTAAATTTAAAAAGACGACTTGGAACTATCCAAAATAAGAAATAAATAAGAGACAATATTCCCATTCCATAATTAGCAAGATAATGCAAATACATACTATGGGTATTTGTAATTCCTACTTCATCCAAACCGTAATTTTTAGCTATATAATCGATAACACCTTCTGATTTAAAATGATTTATGTTAAATTTTATTCTTTTTTCTGTACTCATTCCGAAAAAAGGACTTTTTTTGGAAGATGCAATTGCCGCTTCCCAGAACAGGATACGTAAATTACTGGAAGGATCTTGTCTGTATTTTATTATATATTGAAGTCTTTGACTTATAGATTGAGGCAAAAGAAAATATCCTCCGAGACATAAAAAGAAAAATCCTAAAATATACCTTTTATTTTTTTTGTATAAAATATAAACAACAGTGGGAATAAGGCAAATATAAACCATCTTTGATCTGTTGACTATAATAATAAATAAATTCAGTAAAGAAATGCATATTAAAAAACTTTTTATTATAAAATTTTTTCTTCTATCCTTATTTTTATAAAAAAATATAAATGAAAGTAAAAATAAAAACAGAATACACATAATATTTGCAAAGTCTTGTGTCTGGATAGCAAAATAAACTCTCGGATATTCAAATCCGGAAGGATTTGCCCATTCATTATAGTTTTTTATAAAAATAATAAGGGTTATGATTAAAGATATTATTCCTCCGACAAGAAAAGAAATTAAAAAATACCATAATTTTTTTTCATTATCTATGAAATAAACTAAAGGAAAAAATATTAACCAATAAAAATAATGTACAGTATCTACTCTTGAAAACAGCCCTCCGCTAAAAAGAGATATTACAAACGGAACAATTACAAAAATTGATACTCCCAAAGATAATTTATTATCAGTCAATGCTTTTAAAGAATTTCTGTTTTTTTCAGAAAACATTGTTATTAAAAAAAGAGCCGAAATAATATAACCGAGAGTCTGCTCTCCTTTGTAGGATAGAAATAAAGTCATAGGAAATAAAACTGACAGAATATATCCGAAATTATTTAATTTTTTCATATTTCTTCCTTTCTTTATAAAAATGATTATTTAATTTTATCATAGAACAGATATTTTTGGAATAATTTATTTTTATGATATAATATCAAAAAAGGAAACAGAAAAATATGAAAAAGAAAAAAGGAAGTTTACAAAATGTCGACTTTAGAATTAAGTATTGTCATACCTGTATATAATGTTGAAAAATATCTGGAAAAATGTTTAAGTTCTTTATGTGGAATGGAAATTTCCAATGAAATAATAATAGTAAATGACGGGACACAGGACAGTTCCCTTCAAATAGCTCAAAAATTTAAAGAAAATCATAAAGAAGAAAATATAAAAATTATATCGCAGATAAACAGAGGATTAAGTGAGGCAAGGAATACCGGATTAAAAGCAGCCGTGGGGAAATATATTTCTTTTATAGACAGTGATGATTTTGTCGATACAGAAGCTTATAGTAGGTTTGTTAGTGAAGTTATAAAAGATGATGTGGATATAGGAATAGGAAGATATAAAAAAATTTTGGAAAAAAGAGAAACAGGAAATGAAAACTTTCAATGTGTCACAGAAATAAGAAACTATAAAAGAGGAAAAATAAGGACGGGAAAAGAATATCTCCGTATAATGTATGAAAATGACATGCATGGACCTGAAGTATGGGATGACTTATTTAAAAGGGAATTTCTTATAGAAAATAATATATTTTTTAAAAAAGGAAGAATGCATGAAGATGAGATATTTACAGTTGAAAGTCTTATAAAAGCTTCAAAGGTGAAGTTTTACGGAATTTATTACTACAATTACTTACAAAGGGAGAAAAGCATAATGTCCACAAAATCTTCAAAAAACTATGAAGATATGGAGAAAAATATAAATGAAATTTATAATTTAATGTTAAGTGAAAAAGATGAAAAAATAAAAAAGGTATTAGAAGCAGAAATTCACAGATTATACAAAATTATAATAAAACATACTGAACATAAATATAAAAAAGAATGTTTGAGATTTAAAGAAAATTATACTAAGTTTAGCTCTGTTTACAGAGAAGATAAAATAAGAAAACTAATTATCAGATTAAAAAAAAGTATAAAGAAAAAATTTAAACAGTAAATTTCAAAAAGGAGTTTCCAAAATGAAATTAAGTATTATTATACCTGTGTACAATACTGAAAAATATATAGAACAGTGCATTAAAAGTGTATTAGCATTAAAAGGAATAGAAAAGGAAATAATAGTGATAAATGACGGTTCAACCGATAAATCTTTATGTATATTGGAAAAATACGAAAAGGAATATAAAGAAATAAGAGTAATATTACAGGAGAATCAAGGAGCAAGTGCTGCCAGAAATGAAGGAATAAAGGCATCTGGAGGAGACTATATATATTTTTTAGATAGTGATGACTGGATAGAAAGCGAATCTTTTGAAAAAGTAGTTAAAGATATTGAAAAAGAATATGAAAATAATCAGGAAATAGATATTGTAGTAGGAAAAGAGAGAGCTTACAGTGAATTTACAAAAACAGGAAGTCTTGATGAAAGAATACCCCGGGAATTAAAAGGAAAAGTAATATCGGGAAAAGAATATATGATAAGGTCTATAAATGATAAGTTCTGGAATGTAAGGTTGCCTATATATTTGTATAGGAGAAAACTTATAACGGATAACGGTATACTCTTCCCTGAAGGAAGAAGATCAAATGAAGATGAAGTATTCTCCATAGATATATTCCGATATGGGAAAAAGTTGAAAATAGTTGATGAAATATTCGGCTATTACAGGGCGAGGGAAGGAAGTATAATGTCCGTTTTAAATATAAGACATGCTGAAGATATTTTCAGAAATGCCAAAGAACTTCTTGAAAAATATAAGAATGAAGAAGACTATGAAATGAAAAAAATAATATTTTATATGATAAAAAGATATTATAAAAGTTCTATGAAAAAATCCATTCAATGTGGAAGAAAAGACATTTTTGAAAAAATTTACAAGGAATTCAAAAAAGATTGCAAGAAATATTTATTTAGGATAAAAGAAAAAAGTTATGAAAATATAGAACTTTATATAATTTACTATACGAAAGATATGATTTTTTCAATAAAGGAAAATTTAAAAAAATATAGAAAAGGAAGAAAATGATAGAGAGGAAAGTATAATGGATAAATTGCCAAAGAAACTTTACTATGTATGGGTAGGAAATAAACCTAAACCAGAAATTTTCCATAAATGCTTTAAGTCATGGCAGGAGAAACTACCCGAATATGAAATAATAGAGATTAATGAAAATAATTTTGATATGGAGTATCATTTGAAAAAAAACAGATTTTTCAAAGAATGTTATGAAAAGGAGTTATGGGCATATGTTGCAGATTATATGAGAGCACATTATTTATATAAAAGAGGGGGAATATATCTTGATATTGATATGGAAATTGTAAAGAATTTTTCAGAAATAATAGAAATTGAAGATATGGATTTTTTTGCAGGATTTGAAAGTGATGACGGAATAGGTATGGGTCTTTTCGGAGTTTCGGCAGAAAGTAGATTTTTAGAAGAATTAATAGACTTCTATGAAGACGAAATATGGAAAAGCCCTTTATTTACAATGCCTCAAATTACAAAATATATACTTAAAAATAAATTTTTGTGTAATTTATCAAAAGATGAAGTAAGGGATCAGGAGAATGGAATATATGTGTATCCGAAAGAAAGTTTTTATCCTTTTCTTCCCGGTGAAATATTTAAGAAAGAAATGCTCACTGAGAAAACTTATGCAATACATTGGTGGTATCATTCATGGAAAGGAAGCAGACCTTTTCTCTTTTTAAAAACAAAACATTTAAGAGGGATAAAAAAGTATATAAAAAAAATAGGAATATATTTTCAAATATTTAGAGATAATTTCAGAAATAAAAACAAAATAAATTTAAATTAAGGGGAAATCTGATGAAACTGTCAGTAGGAATAATTACTTTTAATGAAGAAAACAGAATAGGTAAGACGCTCGATTCCATAAAAGAAATTGCAGATGAGATAATAATAGTGGATAGTGAAAGTAGTGACAGAACCGTTGAAATAGCTAAAGCTAAAGGAGCAAAAGTTTTTGTGGAAAAGTGGAAAGGCTATGGATCTCAAAAGAACTCAGTGTTGGAAAAATGTAAAGGAGAATGGATTCTACTAATAGATGCAGATGAAGTTATATCTCCTGCATTAAAAGAAAAAATCAGTGAAGTAATTCAAAAAAATAGTAAGACGGAAGCGGATGTATATAAGATAAAATTACGTAATATATGTTTTGGAAAAGAAATAAAGTACGGAGGCTGGGATGATTATGTAATAAGGCTCTGGAAAACGGGAAAAGTTAAAATAGACAGCAGGGAAGTTCATGAAAAATATGAAATTGAAAAAGGAAGTAAAGTAGAAAAAATCAATGAAATTATAGTACATTATACATATGATACCATTGAGCAGTTTCTTGAAAAATTAAACAGATACACGACACAGAGTGCTACACAATACACAAAAGAAGAAAAAAAAGCGGGAATTTTAAAAATATATTTTAAAATGTTATTCAGATTTATAAGAATGTATATATTACAGTTAGGTTTTTTAGATGGCTATGAAGGATATTTACTTGCAAAGTACAGCTCAATATATACAATGACAAAATATACAAAGTTAAGAGAGAAGTATTTTAAAAATCTGGGAAGAAATATATCCCTTATTATAACTACATATAATTGGCCTGAGGCTTTGGAAGTCTGTATAAACAGCGTTTTAAAACAAACGGTTATACCGAAGGAAATAATAATAGCTGATGACGGTTCCGGAAAAGAAACGAAAGAGTTAATCGAAAAAATAAAAACTAGTAATCCGAATATAGAAATTATACATTCATGGCAGGAAGATGACGGATTCAGATTATCAATGTCAAGAAATAAAGCTATAAATAAAGCAACGGGAGAATATATAATAATAATAGATGGAGATTTATTCCTTGAAAGACATTTTATCCAGGATCATATTGAAAATAAAGAAAAAGAAAGTTTTATTCAAGGTTCAAGGGTAATAATTTCTCAGGAAAAATCAAAAGAAATACTGAAAGGTAATTTACCACAATTTCCATCAGTGCTGTTTCAGAACGGCTTTAAAAATAAAGCGAATATAATACGAAATAATTTACTTTCATTAATATTTTCAAAAAAGGATAAGAAGCTTTCAGGAATAAGAGGGTGTAATATGTCATTTTTTAAAGAAGATTTGGTAAAAGTAAACGGTTTTGAAGAAAAAATTCAAGGTTGGGGAAGAGAAGACAGCGAAATAGCCGTAAGACTTTTTAATATGGGAAAAAATAAGAAAAAGCTGAAATTTAAAGCTCTCAGTTATCATATATACCATAAAGAGAATGACAGAAGTAATTTAAAAGAAAATGATAAATTCTTGGAAAAAGTAATTAAAGAGGGGAAAAAAACGGCAGAGAAAGGACTGGATAGTCATGAAAGAAGTTAGTTTAGTTATAACAAGCTGTGGAAGATTTGATTTACTTGAAAAAACATTGGACAGTTTTTTTAAATATAATACTTATCCCATAAAAAAAGTAATAATAACGGAAGATAGTACTGAAGGCAATAAATTGAGAAAATTGATTTCCAAATATAGAAATCGGAACTTTCATCTAATAGTGAATGAAAAAAGAGAAGGTCAGCTTAAATGTATAGACAAAGCTTACAAGGAAGTAGATACCGAATATGTGTTTCATTGTGAAGATGACTGGGAATTTTTAAGAGAAGGATTTGTAGAAAAATCCATGGAAGTAATAGAAGACAATCCTAAAATTGCTATTGTAGGGCTTAGACCGAGGGAAGACTGTACGCAGATACCTCTTCTGGATGAACCTTATTTTTCGCCAAGTGGAGAGAAATTTTTTGAAATAAAAGATCATGTATTTACATATAATCCTGGTCTTAGAAGAAAAGATGTGTGTGATTTATTTGGAAACCATGAAAAATTGGCGGGGAAATTATGGGAAGATGAGCTTTGTAAATTTTATAAGGATAAAGGATATCGAATGGTTTCTTTTGAAGAACGCTATGTAAATCATATAGGCTACAAAAGACATGTACATTTCAGTAAAAGAGGAAGAAACAGTGTTTTCGATTTTAAAATAGACAGAATGATAAAAAAAATAAGATATATGATATTAAAATTATTTGGCAGGATAAAATAAAACTTAATAATATTTTTAGTAATTAAAAGTTACTAAGAAAGGATTAAAAGTTATGAAGGATGTTACTCTGGTAATAACAAGTTGTGGAAGATTTGATTTACTTGAAAAAACATTGAACAGTTTTTTTGAAAAAAATACTTACCCAATAAAAAAAATAATAATAACCGAGGATAGTACCGAAGGGAAAAAACTGAAGAGATTGATTTCAAGATATGAAAATGAAAAATGCGGACCAAAATTTCATTTAATAATAAACCAAGTAAGGGAAGGTCAGTTAAAATCAATAGATAAAGCATATAAGGAAGTAAATACCGAATATATTTTTCACTGTGAAGATGACTGGATATTTTTAAAAGAAGGATTTATAGAAAAATCAATTTCTCTTCTTGAAGAAGATCCTAAGCTGCTTCTTATAGGACTTAGAGGAAAAGAAGATTTTAAAGAAAACTTTTTCAAGGAAAAAGATTATATTTCCCAAAACGGTACATCTTATTATGAAGTAAAAGAAGAAATTTTTACTTATAATCCCAGTCTGAAGAGAAAAAAGGACAACGACTTATTTGGAGCTCACGAAAAATTAAAAGATGAGCTTTATGAAATGGCATTGTCTGAATTTTATAAAAAAAAGGGGTACAGAACGATATACTTTAAAGAAAAATATATCGAACATACCGGAGATAAAAGACACGTTCATTTCAGTAAAAGAGGGAAAAATAGTATTCTGGATTTTAAAATAGACAGAATGATAAAGAAAATAAGATATACGATACTGAAACTGTTCGGAAAAATAAAATAAGAGGACATTATATTGAATTTGTATAACCGTTATGAAAATATAGAATTAATAAAATAATATATATTTTAACTCGGTTTTAATTAAAAAATGAAAAATGAAATATTCCAAAAAGGAGAAAAAATGTATTTTTTATTTTTACTTTTTATATTAATAATAATTGTATATTATTTTTTCAGAAAAAGAAAATCTTGTATATGTCTTATGTATCATAATGTTTTTCCCGAAGAATCTGAAGGAATAATATCAAGAGAACAGTTTGAAAAGCATATGGATTATGTAAAAAATATGAAAACATACAAGATGGAAGAGTTGGAAAAAATAAATTATACTCTTGATAAAAACAGTATACTTTTAACTTTTGATGACGGATATGAAAATAATTATACCGAAGCATTTCCTGTTTTAAAAAAATATAATTTAAAGGCGACAATATTTCTAAATACAAAGTATATAGGAAAAGACAAAGATTACTTAAACTGGGAACAAATAAAAGAGATGTACAATAGTGGTCTTGTAGACTTTCAGATGCATACTCATTCTCATTATCCAATCATTAGAAAAACTGAAATAAAAGGTTTTTTTGGAAAAAATGAAAATAATTTTGTAAAAAGGGAATACTTTTCAATTTTTAAAAAAGGCTTTTCAGAGATGGAAAAAGAGAAAATAAAAGATTTCAGAGATTTTGATTTTGAGGGATTACCTGTGTTTAAAATAAGAAGTCGAATTGCAATGAGGGGATTAGAATTACAAAAAGATTTTATTGAAAAATATCGGGAAATAACGGATGCGGAAAAATTTAAAAATATGTCTTTAAGTCAAAGAAAAAAGTTTTTAAACAGATTGTTTAAATCTCATAAAAGTAAATTTTTTAAAAAAGTTACAAATAAAGAGTTTAGTGAAAATACAGAATTTGAAATAAAAGAAAATAAAAGACAGATAGAAAAAAATTTAAGAAAAAAAGTTGAATATCTCGCATATCCATGGGGACATAAATATGGAGGGAATGTTGCAGATTTAGAAAAATTGGGAGTAAAGGGTTTTATTATGACATCAGGGGGAAAAAACGGTCAGAAGATAAATTATAAAAAAATATTACGTATAAATGGTGATAAAATAAGAGATTATGACTTATTTTTAAAAAAAATGAAAGAAAAATTTTAATTTAAAATAAATATGACAGATTAATTGAAATGCAGTTTTTAATTTTAAGAAAGGGTAAAAATGAAAATACTGAATACTAAATTTGAAAATATAGAAATGATAAAAAAACTGAAAAAATATATAAAAAAGTATTATGTCCTGATTATACTGAATATGTTGCTTTCAATGGTGTCCTCTGCAATTTCGGCATCACCGTTACTTCTTGTAAAAAGACTTTTTGATCAGGGGATTACACAAAAAAATGAAAAAGATATACTTTATGCAGCAGCAGGAATGATAGCTCTTGCTCTTGTAGGAGCATTGTTGGTTTACTGGAATGGAATAGTTTCGGCTATTATATCATCTTCTATTTATAAAAATATAATTGATGAAATGTATATAAAAGTTCAGACCCTTGATATGGAATATTTTTCAAGAACAAAAGTCGGTGAGTTGATGACCAAAATTTTAATAGATACGAGTAACATAAATCTTATTATATTAGAATTTTTTCATCTTTTTTCAGAGGTTTTTAAAGCGACGATATTATTAATATTTGCTTTTTATAAAGACTGGAAATTAACACTGGGGGTTCTTTTGATTGCCCCTATTTTAATGGTTAGTGTAAAGAAATATTCCAAAAAACTGAAGATAGCAGGAAAAGCAAGACAAGAGGCCACAGGCACATTAAACTCCAAAGTTCAGGAAAGTTTATCGGGAATAAGAGTTATAAGGGCCTTTGCAACTGAAAAAAGCGAAATAAAAGATTTTAAGAAAAAAAGCTTTGAATTGAAGAGAGTAGTCCTTAAAAGTGCCGGATATTCTTCAAAATCAAGTGCAATTTCAGAAGCTGTAAACTTTATTATGGTTGCAGTACTTCTTCTATTTGGAGGGTATAGAGTTATAAGAAATTCAAATTTTACACCGGGAGATTTTATTACGATAGTGGGATCAATAGGATCAATGTATACACCCGTAAAAAGAGCAATCAGCAGATATAATGAAATAAATTCTCATATAGCTTCCATAGGAAGAATTTTTGGAGTTTTAGATGAAGTCCCTGAAATTACGGATAAAGAAAACTGTATTGAGTTTCAACAATTTAAAGATAAAATAACTTTTGAAAATGTAAATTTCCATTATAAAGATAGTGACGAACAAATACTTAAAAATATAAACTTAAAAGCTTTAAAAGGCGAAACTGTAGCTCTTGTGGGAAATTCGGGAGGAGGAAAATCCACGTTAGTAAACTTGATACCCAGATTTTTTGATGTTACCGGTGGATTAATAGAAATAGACGGTATAAATTTGAAAGATTATCAAATAAAAAGTTTAAGAAAAAAAATAGGAATAGTTCCACAGGAGACATTTTTATTTGGAGGAACAATTTTTGAAAATATAAGATACGGAAATCAAAATGCGACTTTTGAGGAAGTAATAGAAGCGGCAAAAAAAGCTAATGCCCATGAATTTATAGAAAAGTTTGAAAATGGATACGAAACGGAAATCGGAGAAAGAGGAATAAAATTGTCCGGCGGACAAAAACAGAGGATATCCATAGCAAGGGCAATACTTGAAAATCCTCAAATACTGATTCTGGATGAAGCTACAAGCGCTCTTGACAATGAATCTGAACAGCTTGTTCAGGATGCCCTTGAAAAATTAATGGAAGGAAAAACAACTTTTGTTATAGCACATAGATTGTCTACAATAATTAACAGTGATAAAATAGTAGTAGTACAGCAAGGAGAAATAAAAGAAATGGGAACTCATAAAGAGTTAATTGAAAAAAACGGGATTTATAAATCGTTATACAGTAAAAGTTTTAAAAATTGATAATATACGAAAATTAACACAATATTCTAATTAATTTCAAAAAAAAGATGATATATTTTATCATACAAATTTAAAAATGGGATATATTATAATCAAAAATTATGATTTAAATATGAAAATTATTTGGAGGATAAAAAATGAAAAACTTAAAGAAAATATTCTTATTTCTTGGGGCCGTTTCATTAGTGGCCTTTGGAGCGACCAACTTTAAAAAAACTGAAAAACAGGCAAATACAGCTACAGAAGAAAAAGAAGTAAAACAAATAGAAGAAAAAACTGAATCGAAAACTGAAAAAAAAGCGGATACAAAAGTAAAAACAGTTAAAAAGAATAAAGATACAGTTGAAGTAAAAGAAACAACTACAGAAACAAAAGAAAAAGAAAGGGCAACTTCAAGTAAGTAATAAAAATTATATAAATCTATGGAGGTAATTTAAAATGAAAAATTTAAAAAAAGTATTATTATTTTTAACGGCAGTTTCTTCAATTTCTTTTGGAAGCAGTGTTAAGAAGGATGACGAATTGTGTAAAGACAAAAATAATAACATGGTGAAATGTCCCGTAAAAGTAAAAGATAAAGGTGAAACACTTAAAAAAAACGGTTCTAAACAAAACAACACGAAGTCATCAGGAAAAATTAAAACTGAAGGAAAAGAAAAGGAAAGATCAACTTCAAGTAAATAAGGGAGAAATTTTAAATGAGCAAACTCTATAAAGTGCAGACAAGATTTCTTTTTCATTCAAATATAAAAATAAAAATACCTGATAAATATGAAGAAAGTCTTTTTGATGAATTGTTTTCGGTTTTGGAGGATGTAAATAAAACTTATAATTCTTACTCTGAAAATTCTTTTATAGACAAAATAAATAAAAATGCCGGAAAATTTGTCAAAGTAAATGATGAAACTATAGAAATGTTGGAAAAAATATTATATTTTTCAGATATGTTGGAAGGAGAATATGATATTACAATAATGCCCCTCATAAAACTTTGGGGATTTTATAAGAAAAATATGATTTCTATTCCTGATAAGGAAAAAATAGAAGAAATAAAAAAAATTGTTAATTACAAAGAAATGTATATAAATAAAATAAATAATGAAGTAAAAATAGGTGCCGGTCAGGAAATAATAACCGGCTCTTTTATAAAATCATATGCAATAGACAGACTTTCAGAAAAAATGAAAGAAAAAGGGATAACTGATGCAGTTATAAATGCAGGCGGAAGCAGTATACTTACAATAAATGATAATGAAAACCGAAATTTGGGAATTATAGTTGAAAATCCGACTCCTCATAAAAAAATTGAAAAAGATCAAAAAGGGTATCCTATAAAAATAACAGATAGTGATTATGAAGGTAATGATGAATATAATGATTTATTTGATATAGAGATTTCAAATGAGGCATATTCCACATCAAACCAAATGAACACATATATTGAAATAAACGGAGAAAAATACGGTCATATAATCAGTCCCAAAACGGGATATCCGGGGAAAAACAAGCAAATAGGAATTATAACTGAAAAAGCTTTTGACGGAGATATAATTTCCACAGGTCTATTTAATCAGTCTCCTGAAAATTTTTATAAAATAATGAAACAATTGTCGGAAAAAATGAAAATAGAAGGATATTTAGTAGATAATGAAGGAAAAATTCACTATTCCGAAGATTTTTTAAATTATGTGGATTTTTGAAAAATTTATGAAATGATAAAAAAGAGGTCTAAATGAAAAATACAGGAAATGAAAAAATGAGAATACATTCTATAAAATATATAACTAAAAAAACAGGTCTTTCAAAAATGGAAGATCCCGAGTTTTTTTATGTTCCTTTGTCCCAGCATATAGGACAGGGTTCATCGGAAAAAGTAAAAAAAGGTGATTATATAAATCAATATCAGAAAATAGGTGAAATAACGGGAAATATCTCGGCGGCAATCCACTCTCCCGTGTCTGGAACTGTGGAAGAAATTACAGAAAGTTATACTGCAAACGGAAATGTTGTCAAAGTTGTAAAAATAAAAAATGATTTTAAGTATAATATGGAACTTGGGCAAAAAAGGAAAATGGAAAAATTGAATGATTATACAAAAGAGGAAATCCTTTTGACAATAAAAGATGCAGGAATAGTAGGAGAGGGAGGAGCACAATTCCCTACTCATGTGAAGTACGATATAAAGGATAAAGTAGTGGAAACCTTTATTTTAAATGGTGCTGAGTGTGAACCTTATTTGACGGCAGATTATACAGTTATGAGAGAGTGGACGGAAGAGCTTTTTAATGGAATAAAAATAGTCGAAAGACTTATTTCTCCTAAGGAAATAGTTATAGGAATTGAAGAGGAAAATAAAGAACTTTCTCAAAGACTTTTGGAAGTAATTAAAAATAAAAATATGGAAAATGTCAGAATTCAGATATTACCTACAGAATATCCTCAGGGAAGTGAACTGCATTTGATAAAAACCGTTACAGGGAAAGAAATAGGAAAAGGAGATCTTCCTATAAATTCGGGAGTTGTTGTAAGTAATGTAGGAACTGTGAAGTCTATATATGATGCTTTTATAGAAGGAAAACCGTTAATCGAAAGAATAGTCACAATTTCGGGAGAAAAAACCGAAAAAAAGGGAAACTATTTACTTAAAATAGGAACACCGTTAAGTCACATTGTAGAAAAAATGAATCCTGAGAAAGAAGCGAAAATAATTTTTGGAGGTCCGATGATGGGAGAAGAAACGAAAAATATGGAAACTCCCGTTGTCAAAGGAACATCAGGGGTATTGTTTCTGTCTTCGGACATTGATAAAATTGAAAGAAATAACTGTATATCATGTGGATATTGTGTAGATGTGTGTCCGATGGGACTTATGCCTATGAAATTTGAAGAAATGTACAGAAAAGAAAAATATAAAAAATTAGTAAAATTAAATCTGGATGTTTGTATAGAGTGTGGAGCATGTGAATATTCCTGTCCTTCAAGGGTACCTTTAATAAAAAGTATAAAAGAAGGGAAAAACGTATTAAGAGAGAAAGGAGAAATAAGATAATGGAAAAAGTGCTTAAAATATATACACCTCACATAAGAATAAGTGACAGTGTGACAAAAGTAATGACAGATGTCGTTTTAGCATTGCTGCCCGCTATAATTGCAGCATATATGGTCTACGGTATAAAGCCTGTTTTTGTTATAATAACATCTGTAATAAGTGCACTTTTATCTGAATATCTGTTTTCAGCTTTATTTTTTAAAAAGCATGATTCAATAAAAGATATTTCCGGAGTTGTAACAGGTATACTTCTCGGGCTGACTCTTGCTCCTTTTACTCCTTTATATGTAGTGGCTTTCGGAGCGTCAGCAGCTGTAATATTTGGTAAATTGGTATATAGCGGACTAGGTAGAAATATGTTCAATCCCGCATTAGTGGGAAGAGAATTTATGACAGTTTTTTTTCCGACTGTCATGTCTTCAGGAGCCATATGGTTCAATCAGGAGGAGCTGAGAGTTTCGGGAGTAAAATTTTTTTCTCATTTAGGAGATATTCCTTTATTTAACTATCTTGATAAGACATTACTGAATCCTTCAGGAGCTATAGGAGAATTTTCAGTATTTTTCCTTGTTATAGGAGGAGTATATCTGCTTCTAAGGGATAGAATATCATGGCATATTCCTGTTTCTCTTTTCCTTACAGTATTTTTCGGATATTATTTAATGTTCATTTTAGAAATCGAAGTAAGTCTATCTATGGGAGGACTTATGCTTGCAGGAATATTTATGGCTACAGATATGCCGTCAAGTCCCTCAAACTCGGCAGGTAAAATATATTATGGAATAATGACGGGAGTAGCTGTTATTATATGTTGGTATCAGGGTATACGTTTTGAAACACTGTCGTATTCCATACTTGTATTAAACGCTTTTACTCAGTCTATAAACTATATTTTCAGACCGAAAGTTTTCGGAAAAAATTCAGTTTTGAAAAACCGTTTTATCAAAGGATCGGGACTTACACTCATTATAGGGGGAACAGTATACATTCTGACATTGTTACATCATGCAGCTCTTGTAAGTTATCTTATATACATTTATATTTTCTATACTGTAATAAAATTAATATTGTCAAATGAGATAAAATAGGTTATTATTAATAATAACCTATTATTAAAATACGGGAAAATTTAAAAAGAAAGAGATTTGAGAATTAACATGAATAATTTAAAGTTTTTGGATACGATAAGTAAAGATATTCTGAAATCTGAAAACAAAATCTACCGAGGAGCAGTTCCTTGGATTTTGTTTTGTTCAAATGAAAAAAAGATAATATATATATCCACTTCAAATAGAAATTTGGAAAATTATTATGACATGCTTGAAAATCTTAACCCCAAGCAGAAAAAAATATCAATGTTTGAAAATATTTCGAGTAAAAAAGAAGATTTGACAGGAATAAATATAGAATTACTTGATATATTGAAAAATCAGTCGGATTTCATACTGTTTTTAAATTTACAGATAACATTGGATATATTTTTTGAAAAAGTAAATATGATGAATTTTGAAATAGGAAATAAATATAAGTTTTCAGATATTATCGGATTTTTAACCGATAACGGATATTCCCAGTCTTATTTAGTGGAAAAAAAAGGAGAATTCAGTAAAAGAGGAGATATTATAGATATTTTTCCTCCTGATTGTGAAAGTCCCGTAAGATTGGAATTTTTTGATAATGAACTTGAAAGTATAAGAGAATTTGACATTGATTCTCAAATATCTTCAGTAAAGAAAGAAAAAATAAAAATATTCGGAAATATTTTGTCAGGAAATAATTACGAATTTGTAGAACTTATAGAAGAATTGAAAAAAGACGATGTTATAATAGTAATGGAAAATGAAGAACTTCTTAATTATAAAATGGAAGAATATATTTTAATTGACAGGAACAAAGAGGAAATATATAGAAAAAGATATGAAAATCTTAAGAAAAAAAGTATAATAACGGAAACAACAAATTTTACTGAGGAACAGCTTAAAACATTTAAAGATAAGGAGGAACTGAAAAAACTTTCTGAAAAGAAAAATGTACAGATATATACTAAAAATTATGAAAGGAAATTACAGGAGTACAGTGTTATAAATGAAAATAAAAAGAAAAACTGTATAGACATAATCGAATATGAGTTATTTGAAGGATTTATAGCAGGAGAAACGATTATACTCACTGATAGGGAACTTGACGGATATATTTATGAAAAAAAGAGAAAAAGCAATAAAGCTATAAAATATAAAAAAGTAAATCAGATATTGGTAGACGATTATGTTATACATATACAATACGGTGTAGGAATATATAAAGGCATTGAAACAATGGAGAATAGGGATTATCTGAAAATAAAATATGCCGATGAAGACATTTTATATATTCCTGTGGAAAAGCTCGACAGACTTGAAAAATATATTTCATATGGTGAAGAACCGAAACTTTTTAAATTGGGAACAAGAGGCTTTAAAAAGAAAAGAGATAAATTGAGCGAAGATATAGAAAAATTTGCGGCGGAATTGATAAAAATTCAGGCACAAAGACAGAGTCAGAACGGTTTTGTATACGGAAAAGATACAGTCTGGCAAGAAGAATTCGAAGCTCAGTTTCCTTTTGAAGAAACAGAAGATCAAAAAAAAGCTATAAAAGATGTAAAAGATGATATGGAAGGACCTTACATTATGGACAGGATAGTCTGTGGAGATGTAGGATACGGAAAGACTGAAGTAGCAATGAGAGCGGCTTTTAAGGCTTTGGAAAATTCAAGGCAAGTTGCACTTATAGCACCTACTACCGTTTTAGCCGAACAGCATTATAAACGATTTAAGCAAAGATATGAAAACTATCCGGTGATAATAGAAAATTTATCGAGATTAACTCAAAGCAGAGTGAAAGAAATACTCAAAAATATTAAAAACGGAGTTACCGATATGGTTATCGGAACACATAGACTGTTAAGTGATGATGTAGAGTTTAAAAATTTGGGACTTCTAATAATAGATGAAGAACAGAAATTCGGAGTAAAGGCTAAGGAAACAATAAAGAAAAAACGTCAGAAAGTCGATGTTCTTACTCTTACTGCCACTCCCATACCGAGAACTCTTAATCTTGCATTACTTGGAATAAGAGAAATATCAGTAATAGATACACCTCCTACAAACAGACTTCCTATTATTACCGAAGTTATAGATTGGAATGAAGATACCGTGAAAACAGCGATATTAAAGGAACTTTCAAGAGACGGTCAAGTTTTCTATATTTATAATGATGTAAAACATATGAAATATAAAATAGAAGAATTAAGAAAAATATTACCTGATTTTGTAAAAACTGAATTTATTCATGGACAACTTACACCAAAAGAAATTAAAGATAAAATAAGAAGATTTGAGCGAGGAGAATTTGACATACTTCTTGCTTCTACAATTATTGAAAATGGAATAGATATACCTAATGCGAATACTATTTTAATAGAAAATTTCAGTGCTTTGGGACTTTCTCAAGTGTATCAGTTAAGAGGTCGAGTAGGAAGAAGTAACAGACAGGGATACTGTTACCTCCTTAAAACCCGTACAGCTACAAAAAAAGGAAAGAAAAAAGAAGAAAGTATACATAAAGTGGAAGGTATAAAATCAGGAGGATTCCAGATTTCAATGGAAGATCTTAAAATAAGGGGAGCAGGAGAAATTTTAGGAGAAAAACAACATGGAACTATAGAGACATTCGGCTATGATCTTTACATAAAAATGCTTAATGAGGAAATTAAAAGGCAAAAAGGGGAGTATAGGAAAAAAATTCAAAATGTTGAAATAATTTTAAAAGAGAAAGGATTTATTCCTGAAAACTATATTCAAAAAGAAGAAAGACTTAATGTATATAAAAGGTTCGCATTAGCTGAAAATTTTGAAGAACTCGATAGGCTTGTATCGGAAATAAGAGATCGTTTCGGAAAAATTCCGGTTGAAATGAAAAAGTTTATCATAAGTGTAAAATTTAAAATATTTGCAGAAATTAATCATATTCAAATAATAGAAGAAGAAAGAAATTTTTTCAGATTTTCCTTTGTAGGAAATGTTGATGAAGAAATAATAAAAAAACTTAAAGAGAAGATAAAAATGAAAGAAGTACAAAAAAATTATATTTTTGAAAAAAATAATGAAGAAAATGAAATCGAAGAAAATTTTATAATTATGGAAGCGGATAAAGACCGGATTTTAAAATATCTAAAAAGTATTAGCGGAAAATAAATATTAAAAAAAGAAAAATATAATTGTTATAAATTATAATGATACATACAAATAACAAAATTAAAAAAATAAGGAATTGCATGAAAATGATATTATTACTGATTTCAGTGATATTAACAGGCAAAAATTTATCGAATACTGAAAAATCTAACTGTAATAATGGAAGTGTTTGATGTAGGGTAAAATTTGACAAATCGATAATCACCTCATATTCCTTTACTTACAAAAGGTGCATTCAGTGTCAAAAACGGAACTGTAACAAAAATTTATGAGGACATCAAATAAGAAAAGATAAAAAAGTACAGTTATCAGAAAAAGTAAAATAATATAATGACGGTTTTGAAAATTATTAAATGAAATTTGTTAAATAATTTAAATTCTGTCATTTTTTATTATTGTCAAGTAAAGTCATAGCAAATGACTCAGGACAAATATCTAATTTAAAGGAAATAATATAACTATAAGAATTTTCATTGAAATTTTGTAAAAAATAAGATATAATTCACTAAAATATCAAAAATTAAATTAATAAATA